>JADMKJ010000072.1:0-3062 GCA_015478855.1 Proteiniphilum sp. | reverse complement strand
CCCATCTATAACGAAGAGGGTGATTTGTTACATACCCTGCCCGACTTTCAGCGGGCACAGGTATGGAATCCGTTGATTGATGTAGAGACAAGAGCCAATCACAATATCGCCACCAATAACCGTGCAGCAGGTAATATCTACGGGGAGATCGATTTCCTGGATCACTTCAGCTTCAAAACCACCTTTTCACTTGATTATGCTGTGGCCGAGAATAGATCGCTGAGTCCCATCATCACTGTCTTTAATCCCGATATTCCCGGAGCAGAGGATCTCAACACGAGCGAATCCATTTCACAATCGAAATCAACGAGAACAGTGGCACAGGGTGACTACATTTTGAATTACGACAACGCATTCGGCGAACATAACCTGACGGTCACTGCCGGTCTGACGACCAATTTTACGGAATATTCTTCACTGGGTGGTTCAAGAAGTCAGAATATTGAAGATATCATCTTCTCCATACCAAGCAATGACAGTGACAAGTGGTGGATCTCCTCCATCCCGGTCAAATCATCATCCAACAGCAGTAGTCAGTACAAACGTTTCACGATGTCCTATCTGTTACGTGCGCTCTACAACTACCAGAACAGGTATCTCTTCAATGCCTCCTATCGTCGCGACGGTGCATCCGTATTCCGGTCTGTAGGCAACACATGGGATAACTTCTACTCGTTCGGAGCCGGCTGGGTTGCTTCAGAAGAGGCGTTCATGAAAGATCAGACACTGATCGATTACCTGAAACTGAAGGGATCGTGGGGTGTGCTGGGAAGTCAGAACACCGGGGGGTACAACTACCCGACCTATCCTCGCCTTGAGAGCTCAGGCAGCGCCGTGTTCGGTGACAACATCATCACCGGATACTCCATCCAGTATCTGCCACAGGATCTCTCGTGGGAGAAAACCTACGCATGGGAGGCAGGGTTCGAGCTGAACATGTTCGATAACCGGTTACGACTGGAGCCTGTCTATTACAACAAAGTAACGAAAGATATCATCGTGATGCTTGCCGGCTTCTCTGGAGCAAAAAACGCACTGGAGAATCTGGGTGAGATACAAAACAGGGGGGTTGAGGTATCGGCCTCATGGACCGACCAGATTGGCAGCGACGGGCTCAACTACTCACTCTCCGCCAACCTGACCACCATGGACAACAAGGTGCTCTCACTGGGTCGCGGCCCCGAAGATGCCATTTTTGCCGCGGGGGGCATCTCCCGCTCACTGGAGGGTTATCCCGTAGGGCATCTCTTTGGATATAAAGTGGCCGGTATCTATCAGAACAGGGAAGATGTGAAGACCTATTATCCCAATAGCGTGGGGAGTGTTGCTCCCGGCGACCTGAAGTTCACCGATGTGAACGGCGACGGGGAGATCACGCAGGATGACCGCACCATGATTGGCAATCCCACACCCGACTTCACCTATGGCTTCAGCGTCAACCTGGACTATAAAAACTTCGACATAGGAGTAGATATGATGGGTGTCTATGGAAATGAGATTTACAGAACATGGGACGATCCCACCTACGCTCAGCTCAACTACCTCACCCACAGGATGGACCGCTGGAATGGTGAAGGCACCTCTAACTGGGAGCCCATACTGAATCCCTCCAGATCTATCAACCTCATCAATTCCAATTACTTCGTCGAGGATGGCAGCTTCTTCAGGATACGTAATGTCCAGCTGGGTTATACTTTTGAGTCCGCTTTTCTGCAGAGGGTATACCTGAAGTCGTTGCGTCTCTTTGCGAATGTGCAGAACCTGAAGACATGGACACGCAATACAGGGTATACACCTGAGATCGGAGGCTCGGCCCTGGCATTCGGAATCGATGGTGGCACCTATCCCATGCCGATGATCTATACTTTCGGAGTGAACTTAACTTTTTAAACGATAGAAACGATGAAACATATAAATATATATATCTGGATATTAATCGCTGCACTGGTCTCAATCACACAAAGCGGATGTACCGATCTGCTGGATCAGAAACCACAGGGTGAATGGGTAGAGGGTGATGAAGGCAGCGGCGGCTCCTATCAGTCTGATGTCTTCACCCTCTACGCCAGAGTGCGCGGCTACCACATATCTTCAGGGACCACTGCCCTGGCCATACACAGTTTCCGCTCTGAAGATGCGGAAAAAGGAAGTACCGCCTCCGATGGTGCTGCCCACGGTAAGATGTTCGATGATTTTGAATATATCGCCACCAACGGATTGATTGGCTCTTACTGGACCAGCAACTATGAGATCATCATCCTGGCAAACAAGATCCTGGATGATATCGCGCAATCAGAGAGTGAGAAAGGAACCCTCTCTGAAGGGGACCTGACCAACAGGTCGGAAGCCCATTTTTTCCGCGCTTTTGCTTTCTTCAATCTGGTGCGTGCTTTTGGTGATGTGCCGAAGATTGACTTCAGGATTGAAAATGCCGAGGATGCCAACATCCCAAAATCACCTGCAGCCGAAATCTATGCACTGATAGATGCCGACCTGACTGCAGCTGAGGAGCATCTGCCACAGGTGTGGCCTCCTGTATATATCGGTCGCGCAACCTGGGGTGCCGCACGGGCGCTCCATGCAAGGAGCTATATGATGCGTAACGACTGGAGTAACATGCACGCCGCAGCGGTCGATGTGATCCAGTCGGGTCACTACAACCTGAGTACACCCTACAACCAGATCTTCCGCGAAACGGGAGAGAACAGCAGCGAGTCGGTGTTCGAGCTGCAGTGTACCGCCACGGCATCACAGCCCGGCTCGAACGATATCGGGAGCCAGTTCGCGCAGGTGCAGGGTGTGAGAGGCGCCGGCGACTGGAACCTGGGATGGGGATGGCATACACCCACCGAGATGATGGCTGAAGCTTTTGAAGCAGGCGATCCCCGTAAGGACGAGACACTCCTTTACTTTATTAAAACAGGCGGCGACCCGGCCACCATCCCGGCAAACACCCCCTATAACGAAAAACCGATCGCCAACGCCGATGTGATCAACAAGTACTACAACAAGAAAGCCTATACCAACCCCAGCCTGCGCGCCACCTATACCAAGGGCGGGTT
>JADMKJ010000071.1:21914-26266 GCA_015478855.1 Proteiniphilum sp. | reverse complement strand
CCGCCGCCCACGATCATGCCGTCGACGATATAGAGCGGTTCACTGTTGTTGACCGTACCCACACCGCGGATGCGCACCTTGGAGTCTGATCCGGGCTGACCGGAGCTCTGCGTGATCTGCACGCCGGAGACCTTGCCCTTCAGTGCATCCTCCACGCGAGAGGGTCGGGTCACGTTCAGCTCTTCGGCTGTCACCTTGCTGATCGCGGCTGTCACCACGCTCTTGCGCTGTACACCATAACCCACGACGATCAGTTCATCCAGCACTTCCGTATCTTCGAAGAGCTGCACATTCAGCTGTGTCTGGCTGGTGATGGTATACTCACGATCGAGATAGCCGATATAGGAGAAACGGAGTGTGGATCCTCTCGGAACGGAGAGGGTGTAGTTGCCGTCGTAGTCGGTCACCGTGCCGATGCTGGTGCCCGGGATGGAGATGTTGGCTCCGATGACCGGCTCGCCGTTATCATCGGTCACCCGTCCGGTAAGACGCTGATCCTGCTGCGTGCTCTCTGTTGTTTCCGCAATTCCCGAAATGGCCTTATCGAAAATATAGATCTTGTTGTCTCTGATCTCGTAACCGATGTTACGGGGTGTCAGCAACTGATTCAGCACCTCTGCCAGATCAGTTTCGTTCACCCTGATGGTTACCTCATCATTTAAGTCCACCACCTCCTTGCTGAAAGCCAGGGTGTAGTCTGTCTGTTCGGTTACTCTCTCCAGGACAGTTCTCAGGTTTGTCCGGTTGTAATTCAGTGTCACCTTCTGTGCAAAGCCGATCGAGCTTCCCAGCACAAAAAGAGACATCAGAATCAATAGACGCCTTTTCATTGGAATTTTTCCCATGGTTTGTTTTTCGTATTAAAAATTAAACATAAAATTAAATAAATTCTCTACGCTGTTTACAGGCTGTGGTTTTAACAATTATAAAACCTTCTTTTCGTTTCTTTGTATCTTAGACACAAACTCAGGAGAAAAGGATGAGTTGTATTAAAACATTTAACAAAATGCCCGTCAGGCAATCTGTCGGGGATCATTACAATTCTGCAATTCAATGGTCTGAATCTTGTCAGGAACAGTGTAACTCCCAACCCTTGAAACGACAGCCATAAGATGATTGTCCGGGGAACGTGTTACAATGAACATTTAAAAATGGAAGGAGTTTTTATCAGTAAATGTATCGTGGGGTATTCACCTGACATAAACTGGTGCAACTATATAGTTTCACGTAGAGGATATGGAGAGGGTATGAGGTTATATAAGCGAAAGACCCACCCGGGTGAAGTGCAGTATCTGTCCAACTAGAGTGATACTTCCACACGATTCTCTTTCAGGGTGAACCGTACCGGGGCAATCTTCTGCATCTCAAGCAATACCGAGTCGAGTGACTGATGACGGGTGGTGAGTGTATAGCTGTAGGTAAGTGCTTCAGGAGTAAGCAGATTGAACTCCACGTTGTATCTACGTTCGAGGACGTTGATTACCTCTACCAGGGGTGTATCATAAAAATAGAGCATATTTTTCTTCCAGAGAGAGAGGTTTGAGGAATGCATCAGGTTCTGAAGCGTTATCATTCCTGTCACCTTATCATACTCAAGCTGTTGGCCGGGAAACATCGTATAGCTTTTTTGCTCTGTTTGAAAAGCCACCTTTCCCTCATCCAGTACAACCTTTATTTTATCGTTCTCACGGTAGGAGTTCACGTTAAAGGAGGTGCCCTGCACGTTGACGGAGGTATTTTGTGTATGCACTATAAATGGACGTTTATTACTGGAAGAGACGTTGAAATAAGCTTCTCCATCGAGCCATACCTCTCTCCTGAACAACCCGAAACGTTCAGGATAGCGTATGCGTGTATCGGCATTGAGGTAAACCTCGGTTCCATCCTGGAAAAAAAGACGGGCATCCTCACCTTTGGGGATATAGAGTTCTGTATAGATGGTTCCCTCAAAGAGAGAGGTCTTTTTGTTGAGATACCAGCCGAAACCGACCATCAGCACCAAAGGAAGGAGGACCGCAGCCACTCTGAACGACAGCTTACGAAGATGGTTGGTTGACAGCTTCTTCTCAATACGAGCGAACAGCAATTCGGACTGCATTGGTGAGAATGATTTCCCAGTGTGGGGATCAGACTCCATTAGGTATGCATCCCTGTCGATCATATCAGAGAGATATTGCTGACCTTCTATCGTAGTGGAGAACCAGTCGACGATTGCGGGTGCATCGTTTTTTGATCCGCTTTCAGCAATTATTTTTTTTACTATGTTATGATCTTTTACCTGCATTCACCTTTGACTTTCATTATTGACACATTGACGGATGAAAGAAATGAGTCGTTAGTCGATATTTATAATAAAATCATCATAATATTTTCGAAGTAGCCACGTAACAGCTTCAACGATTCCTGGTAATGTGACTTTACAGTATGCACTGAGATACCCATTTTCTCTGCAATCTGTTGATTGCTGTCGTCGGTCTCCAGCTTCCTTTTACAGACCTCCTTCTTTTGCGGCGGTAACTGCTCGATTCCTTTGTAAAGGATATCCTGCATCTGCCTGTTTTCCATTGCTTGCTGAATATCCTCCTGACCGGATACATCCACCTGGGCATTGACATAGTTGAGTGAAACCATCTCCCTGTGATCGCGGATAAAGTTCAGTATATAGTTCTTGGTCATCGTGTAGAGATAATTCTTCAGATTGATCTCTATATGAATATCACGGGTTGACTCCCACAACTTCACGAAAACATGCTGCACGGCATCTTCTGCCAGGTGTGTATCTTTCAGGTACTTCAACGCCAGCGCAAAGAGATAACGATGATACTTCTGATATATCATTGAGAATGCCTCCTTATCCCTCTTTCTGATCAGGATAAACAGCGCATGATCTTCATTTCTGCTGTAATCGGGTACCTCTTTTTGCATGCAACAAGAATCCTTATGACGACAAAAGTAACAAATAGTTGGATTGTATAACAATCTTTAGACGGCAAAAAAAATATTCCTGCCCCGAAGGATTATCTTTTCAGGTATTGCTAACTGAAAGAATAAACTGAAGATGGGCTAAAACATCTTCACAATACGCAATATACCCTTCACAAGCAGATCGACCTCCTCCTTTGTGTTGTAGAAGGCGAAGGAGGCGCGGACGGTGCCATCCACACCCAGCTGCCGCATCAGCGGCTCAGCACAGTGATGACCGGTGCGCACGGCGATACCCATGCGGTCGAGCAGGGTTCCCATATCGTAAGGATGAATCCCATCGACAAGAAAGGAGATCACGCTGCTTTTGTTTCCGGCTGTTCCGATGATACGCAGTCCGGGAACCTGCAACAGTTTCTCCGTGGCATAGGTGAGTAACTCATGTTCGTAGTGCGCAATCTCTTCAATGCCGAGGGCAGAAACATAATCGAGTGCAGTAGCCAGCGCAGCTGTTCCGATATAGTCAGGTGTGCCGGCTTCAAATTTATAGGGTAGCTTGTTGAATGTTGTTTTTTCGAAAGTCACCGTCTCAATCATCTCCCCTCCACCCTGGTAGGGTGGTATGGCATTAAGCCATCTCTCTTTTCCGTACAAAACGCCAACGCCGGTGGGACCATAGATCTTGTGTGAAGAGAATACCAGAAAATCACAGTCGAGTGCCTGCACATCCACTTTTGTGTGCTGCACACTCTGGGCGGCATCAATCAGTACGGGGATATCATGACGGTGGGCTAGCTGAATAATTTCTTTTATAGGATTGATGGTCCCCAGCACATTGGAGATATGGGTGACAGCAATCAGTTTAGTACGCGTGGATATCAGTTTCTCCAGCTCATCAAGTAATAGCTCACCCTCCTCGTTGATGGGTGCCACCCTGAGCTTCAGACCCTGCTTTTCACCCTGCAGCTGCCAGGGAACGATGTTGGAGTGGTGCTCCATGGCGGTGATCAGTATCTCATCACCTTCGGTACAGAAGCGGCTGCAGAAGGAGGATGCCACCATATTGATTGATTCGGTAGCACCGCGGGTGAAGACAATCTCGTCGGCTGAGGCAGCATTGATAAACTGCTGTACCGTCCTGCGCGATGCTTCATGCTCTTCAGTGGCTGCCTGGCTCAGGAAGTGCACTCCACGGTGCACATTGGCGTTCACGGTGGTGTACATCTCCGTGATCTTATCCATCACGCAAACCGGTTTCTGCGTTGTGGCGGCATTATCCAAATAGACCAAAGGATGCCCATATACTTCCCGTGAAAGTATTGGGAATTCGGCACGTATCTTCTCTATATCTGATTGCTTCAAAATAATCCTCCCTTGTCTTTGTATCTCTCAATCAACAAATCGCCACATCGCCACATCATCACATCATC
>JADMKJ010000071.1:0-21814 GCA_015478855.1 Proteiniphilum sp. | reverse complement strand
CCACATCGCCACATCATCACATCATCTCATCATCACATCGCCACATCATCACATCACCACATCATCACATCATCACATCGTCACATCGTCACATCGTCTCATCATCACATCGCCACATCGTCACATCAACACATCATCACATCGTCACATCGTCACATCACCACATCAGCACATCGTCACATCACCATATCAGCACATCACCACATCACCACATCATCACATCACCACATCAGCACATCATCACATCGTCACATCGCCACATCATCACATCATCACATCGCCACATCGTCACATCACCACATCATCACATCAACACATCGTTTTATTTACACACATTACAATTACCACAACGCATCAGCTCGCCGCGGAAACGTTTATCGATAAGCATGGACAAACGCTCCTGTAGGGAATCGATACGTACCATATCCACCACGTCACGGGTGAAGGCAACCATCAGCAACAGCTTTGCCTCTTCCTTGTCAATACCGCGCGCACGCATGTAGAAGAGCGCTTCATCGTCGAGATGGCCGGTAGTGAGACCATGTGAACATTTCACATCGTCGGCGTAGATCTCGAGTTGTGGCTTGGCGAACATCTGGGCATCGGGTGAAGCGCAGAGGTTGCGGTTGGTCTGGTAGGCCAGCGTCTTTTGGGCATCCTTCTCCACGAGGATCTTTCCGCAGAAAACGCCCGTAGCCTTATCCTGCAGCACGGTCTTAAACAGCTCGTTACTGTTACAGTTGGGAACGGCATGATCGAGGAAAGCGAAGTTATCGATATGCTGTGTCTTGTCGCAGATGGCCAGCCCTCCCACATGTGCTTCGGCATGCTCACCCTCCAGCCGGAAGTGGTAGTTGTTGCGGGTATATCCGTTATGGAGTGTGATGCCACTGGTCACAACCTCTGATTTCTCTTTCTGCACGCTGAAAAGATTATTCAGCCTTGTAACCTTCACTGAGTTCTCTTCCAGCTCATAGAGGTCGACCTGTGCAGATGCCTCAGCAAAGATCTCAGTCACCTGCGTCACCACGAAGTGCACATCATCAACCGCATGATCACAGACCAGCAGCTTCACATGGGTATTCTCCTCAGCGATGATCAGCAGGCGGCGGTTCACGTTCAGGTCCACGCCACCACGCAGGATATTGATCAGCTGCAGCGGCTTCTCCACCGTCACATTTTTGGGTACATAAATGACGAAGCCATCCTGTGCGAACATCGTGTTGTAAGCCACCACACCATTATCGGAGTAGTCGGCAATCTGACTGTAGTGCGCATCGAACTGCTCCGGATATTGCTCGGAGAAGGTTTGCAGGCTTCCGGCAAAGACACCCTCGGGCAAAACTTCTTCGGGACCTTTTTCATCGTAATAACGATCGTTGATCAGGAAGTAAGTGTATGTGGAGAGGTTAGGCACGTCACACTTGAAAGCATCATACGGGTTCACCGGTATGGGGATATTTCTCAGGTTCAAGCCCAGATCGGCATCAAACACACGAGCTATATTGGAGTGCTTGTAGTCCTCCTGTTTGGAGGTAGGGAAACCAATCTGCCTGAAGGTCCCGAAAGCGGCATCGCGATGCTTGTTGATCCCCACTGTGGAATGGGCATCGAGCTCACTGCGGAAATGCTCAAACAGATCTATATATTGTTGTTCTATCATTATTGTTATAAAGTTGCGGGTTATGGGTTTATCAGCCAGTCATAGCCTCTTTTCTCAAGCTCCAGCGCCAGGTCGGGACCACCCGATTTGATGATCTTCCCAGCGTAAAGCACATGCACCTGATCAGGCTTGATATATTCCAGCAGACGTTGGTAGTGGGTGATCAGGATGGTCGCATTCTCTTTCGTCTGAAGCTTGTTCACACCTGCAGCTACCACCCTCAGTGCATCGATATCAAGTCCTGAATCTGTCTCATCAAGTATGGATAGCTGAGGGGTCAGCATAGCCATCTGGTATATTTCATTTTTCTTCTTCTCGCCACCCGAGAACCCTTCGTTCACCGAGCGACCCACAAGGTTACTGTCGATACCCAGCAGCTCTCGCTTGTCACGCATCAACTTCAGGAAATCGCCCGCCGAGATGGGCTCTTCCTTCCTGTATTTACGTTGCTCGTTGACCGCTGCACGCATGAAGTTGACCATGCTCACCCCGGGAATCTCCACGGGATACTGAAAGCTGAGGAAGAGTCCTTCGCGGGCACGATCTTCAGGCTCCATCTCTAGGAGATCATTATTCTTATAGAGGATGCTTCCCCTGGTCACTTCGAACTTGGGATTCCCTGCCAGCACTGAGGCCAGGGTGCTCTTTCCGGAACCGTTTGGTCCCATCACCGCATGCACCTCTCCCGGTTTCACTTCCAGGTTAACCCCCTTCAGGATCTCTTTTTCTTCTACGATGGCATGCAGGTTTGTGATCTTTAACATATTTGTCATTATGAATGAATATTAATAATAAAGCGGCTCTTCTGTTACCGCGCCGCCTGAGAAATATTTACGTCTCTGTTGCTCCTTGCTTATCAAAGACGTACACGAAAGTAAGTCTTTTTCAATCTATTTTGACCAATTCTCGCCTCTGAATAACAACCATCTCAACGGAATTGTTTGATTTATACCTTAATTTGTGATCCCGTCACTCTTTTTGCCCTCTTCTGCCTTTGCCGCTTCCTCTTTTTCATCCTCTGCGATGATATCTTCAGCCTCCTTTATCTTCTTGAAGAGGTCAGAGGCAAAGACAAAGTCGTGCAGCTTTTCATTCTCTGCATTCATCACCTCCGTTTTGGCTCCTTCCCACTCCTTGATGCCCTCATTGATAAAGATGACGTTGTCACCTATATTGATCACCGAGTTCATGTCGTGAGACACCACGATGGTGGTGATGGAGAAGTCGGTGGTGATATCATAGATAAGCTCATCGATCAGTTGTGCCGTCTTCGGGTCGAGGCCCGAATTGGGTTCATCACAGAAGAGGTATTTGGGATTCAGCACAATGGCTCTGGCGATGGCTACACGCTTCTTCATCCCTCCGCTTATCTCCGAAGGCAGCAGGTTGGCAGCGTGTGAAAGGTTCACCCTCTCCAGGCAGAACTCGGCACGTTTCCTGCGTTCACGCTTGTTCTTGCGGGAAAACATCTCAAGCGGGAACATCACATTCTCAAGCACTGTCCTGGAGTCGAAGAGGGCTGCCCCCTGAAAGAGCATGCCTATATCACGGCGGAGGCGACGCACCTCAGCTGTTCTCATTCCTATCAGGTTCCTGCCGTCGTAGAGGATCTCACCTGCAGTGGGAGGAATCAACCCCACAAGACATTTCAGCATCACCGATTTTCCCGATCCGCTCTTACCGATAATGATGTTCACCACCCCCTTGTGAAAGGTGGCCTCGATATTGTTGAGGACAACTTCACCATCAAACTCCTTGCTCAGGTTTTTTACTTCTATCATAGCGGAACTGCTTTATCCCATGGCCAGCTGTGTGAAGACCAGGTCGGTCACCAGGATTAATATACTGTTGATCACTACCGAGTTGGTGCTTGCCCGTCCCACCTCCAGCGCTCCCCCTTTTGCTGTATATCCGAAGTAAGCAGCCACCGAGGCAATGATAAAACCGAACAACATTGATTTCAGGATCGAGTACCAGACGAATGACTCCGTGAAGAACGCCTGTATACCATAGACATAGGTCTCAACCGAGGGAGTGCCCAGCACCATGCAGATGATGTACCCCCCAAAGAGTCCCATGAACATGCTGAAGATGACCAGCACCGGCATAAAAGCCACGAAGGAGGCTATCTTGGGTAGTATCAGGTAGTTGGCGGAGTTCACACCCATGATCTCGAGTGCATCCACCTGCTCGGTGATGCGCATTGACCCGATCTCGGATGCCACATTTGATCCCACCTTGCCGGAGAGGATAAGGCACATGATGGTGGAGGAGAACTCCAGCAGGATGATCTCACGAGAGACAACGCCCACTGTGAAGCGGGGCAGCATGGGTGAGTCGATGTTCAGCGCGATCTGCAATACAATGACCGCACCAATGAAGAAGGAGATGATGATCACAATCCAGATGGAGTTGACACCCAGGGCATAGATCCCCTTCATGAACTCCTTGATGAATTCACTGAACTTATCCGGCAATGACAAAACTCTTTTCATCAACAGCGCATATTCTCCAACACTATCCAGTGAACGGATTATCTTCATCTGGTTTCTACGTTCATTTCTATTCCTACTATTCATCAGCATAGCAGCATCCTGCCATAAAGATATCACATCTCTTATTCTCTTACGATCTGCAAAGATAGAAATATTATTACTCTTCCGGTTTAAAATAACAACGTTGCTATTTTAAAAAATTGTAATTTTGCACGATGTATGAACTGATCGATAAGGAACTGGGCAGGATTGTGGTAACACCTCACAAAAGAGCAAAACGTATCATCGCCAGGCGCATGGGTGAATATATCCGGCTGACTGTTCCTGAACGGTTCAACATGAAAAATATCGCTTCTGTGCTACTGGAGCTGAAGCCGGGAATAATGAAGCTAACACAACCATTCACTGCATACATTACCGAAGAGGATGTGATCTCTACCTTCACATTCGATGTACATATTTTACGGGATCCTTTTATCGACAGGATTAGCCTTTCACTGAAGAACGGCAAATTACAAATCTTTCTCCCTGAGGCGAGCGCTATCTCACAACCCGGGAATCAAAAGAAAATCAAAGAGGCTATCATCAATGTACTGAGGATGGAGGCGAAGCGCGTGTTACCGGCTAAAACGGCATTCTTTGCACAGAAAGTGGGGCTCAGCTACAATCAGATAAAGATCAACAGCAGCAGATCACGCTGGGGCAGTTGCTCCGCCAAAAAAAACATCAACTTCTCACTCTTCCTGCTATTGCTGCCCGAGAGACTGATCGATTATGTGGTACTGCATGAGCTTGCACACACCATTGAGATGAACCACAGTGTACGCTTCTGGCAACTGCTGGAGAGGCTGTGCGACGGCAAGGCAAACATGTTGCGTAAAGAGGTGAAGGATTATTCACCCAACGGGTATCATTTTCTGATTCAGAAATAGAATGTCGTAACGGCCTGAGGTTCGACAGGTTTTCGGCATGGTGCGCTCACCGTGGAAGATCAGAGATCCTTCACCAGGAGATCACCCCCACTCTCATACATGCTCATGCGTGAGTTTACCAGTGCGGCCCAGTGTTCGCTGAAGTCACCCTCCATGTCGATCATGAAATCTTCAGAGCCATGCTTATCCAGCTTGCTCATTAAACCGTTGACGGTGATCAGGTTGATGTCCACCGCAGGCTGGTAGGCCATCACACGTTCATCGTGAGGCGAGGGTGTGAGAGAGATCATTTTCAGATCAAGCAGTTCATCCAGGATATCATTGGTCAATCGTGATGGCACCTTACATCTCACTGAGAGCTGATCGGCCGTGAGAGGCGGCTTCTCATCGGCAAAACGCTGCACGATATTTGAGGCGATCATCAAAGTGAAGAAATCCTTGTAGCGACGACTGATATTGCGTGTCTCTTTCTCGAAACTGAACTTGCGCACATTCTGTGCAGCGTAGGAGATCTCTGCCCCTATCAGTACAATAAACCAGGACATCTGAATCCATAGCAGCATCAGCGGGATGGCGGCAAAGGTTCCGTAGATGGCATTGTAACGTGTGATCCAGAGCTGTCCGCCCAGGTAGAGCATCTGGAAAAACTGAAAGGCTATACCCGCGATCGTTCCGGCAATCAGTGCATTCATGAACTTGACCTTCGTGTTGGGCAGAAACTTGTACAGTGCGGTGAGTATAAGAATGATCACCACCAGTGGTATGATATTCAACAGACGAGGAATGAAAGGATAGAGGATATAGATGATTTTCATCGTATCATTCTGCGGGTAGCTGATGATATTCAGTGCATTGACGAGTACGAAGAAGATGGGCATCAGCAATACCAGTGCGGAATAGTCAGTCACCTTCCTGGCAATACTCCTCCCCTTGGTCACCCTCCATATTTTGTTGAAGTTCTTTTCAATATCACCGAAAAGAATCATGATGGTATAGAGAAACAGGATGATACCAACACCGGCAAATACCCCTCCACCCTTTGCCTCTTCGAGTGATTTGTCGATAAGCCGGAACAGTAAATTCAGGAACTCTCTTGTTCTGCCGTCAGCACTGGCACTCTCCTCAGCTATAGCCGATATGTCAATCCCGGCAGTATCACCGTTGCCGGATAAAATGGTATCGCTGAACTGGTCAGTAACAACCATCATGCTGTCAGTGGTATAATTGGGAGCTGTAGCAACGATCTCTGTCTCGGGCGTACTGCCAAGCATAAAATTGAGAATGCTGCTCTCCATGATATTCTCAATCCCGAAACCGCGGGCAATGGCAAAGATGACCGCCAGCAGCGGTACGATGGAGAGCAGGGTCCTGTTGGTGAGAGATCTTGAACTGGCGGCAATATCCAGCTCCTGGATGTTGCGGACAGTGAGCATCACCGTCTTGATAGCGTTATAGAGGATATTTTTCTTGTTGGAGAGCGTCTCGGGGTTCTGACGCCAGATATCATACGACAGGAAATGCAACAGCTCCTTCACCTTGATCTTCATCCGTTCAAGCCTGCCGGGTTTCTCCTCCTCGTCGTAATCGCGCTTCTTGCGTCTTTTTGCCATCTTTTTGATATAAATAAAAAAAAGCAGCCGGTCTGTAAGCCGGGTTCTGTACCCCGGTTTCCCGGGGTGTCTGTCATTTATCTGCGGATGAATGTCACCACTCTCCTTTAGCGGCCTACCCCTCGGCATCGGGCGAGCAACCCTACATATCCGATATACATGGCCTTGCAACCCATAATGCGTACGGCGCACTGCATTACTGCAGCACCCGGTGAGCTCTTACCTCACCTTTTCACCCTTACCACGGCACAAGGCCGCGGCGGTTATTTTCTGTTACACTGATCTGCCCTCACGAACAGCTTCCCGTTAGGAAGTATGGTGCTCTCTGTTGCCCGGACTTTCCTCCGCGACATCAACTGTCGCAGCGACAAACCGACCTGCTGCAACTGCAAAAGTAATAATAAAGGTTTGATATAGCATCACTTTAGGCTCTTTTTTACTATTTGAGACAGTGGTATTCTATGTGATATACAAATATTTTTAAAACAGTAAAACAATCCTATTTCTCCGACTGTTTAGTAAAAATAGCCACCCTAAAACAATAAATCTATGCGTACAAACGGAGTGATGATGCAATATTTCGAGTGGTTCCTGCCCGATGATGGTCACCTGTGGAACCGTCTTAAGGAGGATGCAGTACATTTGAGCCAGATAGGTATCACAAGCGTGTGGATCCCGCCCTGCTATAAAGGTCTCAGCTCAAACGATTCGGGATACTCAGGGTATGACCTATACGACCTGGGAGAGTTTGACCAGAAAGGTACTGTTCGTACGAAATACGGTACAAAACAGGAACTGCATGATTGCATCGGGGCTTTACATGACAACGGTATTGCCGTCTATGCCGATGTGGTACTCAACCACAAGGGAGGGGGTGATGAGTTGCAAACCTTCCGGGTGGTGGAGGTAGATCCGCATGACCGCAACAAGGCCATCACCGAACCGTATGAGATTGAAGGGTTCACCCGTTTCACCTTCCCGGGGCGCAACAAGAAATATTCTGACTTCGAATGGAGCTGGGAGCATTTCTCCGCCACCGACTACAATCACCGCGACAACAAGGATGCCATCTACATTATCCTGGGTGAGAACAAAGGTATTGATGTGCACGACCGGTCTGTGGGGCAGGAATATATGAATTTCGACTTCCTGATGTTTACTGACATTGATTATAAACATCCGCAGGTGCAGGAGGAGACAAAGAGATGGATCAGCTGGTTTATCCGTGAGACAGGTATAGACGGCGTACGGCTCGATGCCATCAAGCATATCAACGACTGGTTCATCAGGGACTTCATCGACCATGTAAGGAGTGAGTTCGGTGCAGATTTTTATGCTGTAGGTGAATATTCCTATTACGACGGGATGGACATTGAAGAGTATCTGCACAATGTAGAGCACAAGATCGACCTCTTCGATATGGCTCTGCACTACAATTTTAAGCAGTGTGCCATGGATGGACCTGCTTTTGATATGCGGAACATATTCCAGAGTTCACTGCTGGAGAAGTATCCCCTGCGGGCTGTAACCTTTGTGGATAATCATGACTCTCACCTGACTGAAGGTGATCCGTACGTTCAGGATTGGTTCAAGCCCCAGGCCTACGCGCTGATTCTCCTACGAAAGGATGGCTACCCCTGTATTTTCCTCGGTGATTACTACGGTATAGGTGGGGAGAACCCGAAGCCGGGCATGCAGTGGATGATTGACCAGCTGCTTGATGTACGTCGCGATTTTGCCTACGGTGAACAGGAGGAATACTTCGACCATGAACATGTGGCAGGATGGGTCCGGCGTGGCGATGCAGAGCACCCTGATGGCTGCGTGGTGATCATGACCAACGCCCAGGGAGGTGTGAAGCCGATGTTCGTGGGTACCGACTATGCCGGTTCAGCCTGGTACGATAAACTGGGAAATGTGCAGGAGGATGTGATCATTGGTGATGACGGCCGTGGCTGGTTCCACGTGGGAGACGGGTCGCTGTCGGTATACCTGAAGAGGGTGTAGGGAGGTGGGAGGTGTATTACAGCCAAAGACGTTTCCTCCCTTAACCGTTCCTTTACAGAGGTGGGTTCAAATGCTGCAGGTTTATACTACTATGATTTTAACTTTTTTTTGTATTATTATTTTTTGTATATTTCGCCCCGAAATCTTTCTGCTAAGTAATCGTCTTCTAAAATGGGGCGTGAAGCTTCATCATTCAGACTATTTCATTTAGTAGGCCGTGCATAGTGGAGGCATGCGTAAACGCTTCTATGACGGGAGTTAAATACATAACTAATATACAAACAATTATGCTGGCAAAATTGAAGCTAAAAGGGATATGTCTGTTGCTTATGACACTTTCCTTCGTATCATTATCTGCACAGTACCACCCCGACTGGGATTCGCTGGATAAAAGGGAAACCCCCAAGTGGTGGAAAGAGGCCAAATTCGGTATATTCATTCACTGGGGATTGTATTCCGTTCCTGCTTATGCACCGGTCAATGAAGTGGATGGAATTTATGAAAAATATGCCGAGCATTATTATAACCGACTTTTGACAGGCAACAAGCTCTTTCAGAATTTTCATACAAAGCAATACGGGGAGCATTTTAAATACGGCGATTTTGCCCCTCTATTTAAAGCCGAATACTTTAATCCCGATGAATGGGCTGCGCTTTTCAGGGACGCAGGTGCAAAATATGTGGTGCTTACATCCAAGCATCACGATGGATTTTGTTTATGGCCCAGCACTCAGTCGCCTCATTGGAACAGTGTAGCTATGGGTCCGCATACCGATTTAATAGGTGAGTTATCCGCCTCGGTCCGCAATTCCGGCCTCCGGTTCGGACTTTATTACTCTTTGCTGGAATGGGCTCATCCGTTGTACGCAGAGCCCACCATTGAAAAATGGGTGGACAGTCATATGATTCCACAGATGAAAGAATTGGTAAACAATTATAAACCAGAGATTATTTTTTCTGATGGGGAATGGGATTACGACAGCAAAACCCTGAAAAGCGAAAAGTTTCTTGCCTGGTTGTACAACGAGTCTCCCGTCAAAAATACGGTAGTCGTAAATGACAGATGGGGAAAGGAGACCCGCAGCAAGCATGGAGATTATTACACTACAGAGTACGATTTGGTCCACAATCAGGAAGGTATCGGTGACAAGGCTGATCACCCCTGGGAAGAAAGCCGTGGTATAGGAACATCCTACGGTTATAACCGCTTTGAAACAACAAATCATTACCTTTCTTCAAAACAATTGATCGGCATACTCATCGATAAAGTGGCCAATGGTGGCAATTTCCTGCTGAATGTTGGCCCCGATGCAACCGGCATGATCCCTGTCGTTATGATGGAGAGGTTGTTGGATATAGGAAAATGGCTGAAAGTGAATGGTGAAGCCATCTATTCTTCACAGCCATGGAAGAGCCCCAATAAACCGAAAAGCGACAACATCTTCTTCACCAGGAAAGAGGAGAATTTATATATCATCTTAAAGAAATGGGAGAAAGCACCTATTGTCCTTAGCGGGCTGAAAAGCACAGGCAAAGTGGAGCTACTGGGTTACCCTGATGTCCTGACTTCGAAATACCACCAGGGGCAGCTGACAATCACACTTCCACTGCTAACGGTGGATGAAATACCTTCTGCCCACGCGTGGGTGATTAAAGTTTCCGATTTCAGTGAATAGTTCTACACTATTTCAGTAAGGTCTACTTCCATTATGTCGTTTTTTTGGTTCTGTTGAGTTTTAAATTTCATATTGAGCATTAGCAAATAAGAATGAGCACTGTCACCAAAAATAGGACTGAATTCGAAAAGATATACGTTTCCCATTACTCGAGGATGAAGCGTTTTGCACAGGAGTACGTGATCCGCGAAGAGGATGCGGAAAATATAGTGCAGGATGTTTTTGTCGATTTATGGGAACAGAACCTCCTATTGGTAACGCACACCAAACTTTTTGCTTATCTGTTTACGGCGTTGAAAAACAGGTGCATCGACTTTCTAAGGCACAAAACAGTAGTACAGCATACAGCAGTAAAAATGCAGGACGACTATACGAAAGCCCTGCAGATGAAATTTCAATCGCTGGAAGCTTTCGATGAGCAACTGTTTGCTGAACCCGATATTGAAACGATCATTCAAAATGCTATCGAAAACCTGCCTGAGAAATGCCGCGAGATTTTTATTTTAAATAAAATAGAGGGAAAAAAACAAAAAGTCATCGCTCAGGAATTGAACATCTCTATCAATACCGTGGAAAATCAGATGGCTATCGCATACAAGAAACTGAAAGAAATACTAAAAGACCACATCCCTCTCCTTCTGTTTTTTTAGATTTTTTTGTTTTTCCTTAGTGGTTTTTTCACTCTCAATCGTTAATTAATAAAGCGGATAAAGAATGGATGAAAAACTCCCCAGATATTTCTCGGGTGAATTGGGACAGTCCGACACAAACGAATTGTTCAACGAATTGAAAACGAACGAACCCTTACGGGGAGAATTTGTACATATGCAAAACGTATATGCGCTTAGTCACCTATCCAAATTTTCAATAGATGAATCGGAGGGCAGGAGAAGCTATCAACAATTCGTACAGCAAATAAAGATAAAAAAGCGGCATAAGGTTGCCCGGCTGACTTTGCAATATGCTGCAACAGCATTGATACTCATTGCGTCCACTTTTTTCGCCACCCAATATCTACTCACAGATAACGGTGTCATCACGGAGGTAAACACATTGGTTGTCCCTGCCGGACAGCGGGCACATCTGACGCTGCAAGACGGCACCTCAGTGTGGTTGAATGCACATTCAACGCTCACCTATCCGGCCCGTTTTTCCGGGAGATCACGCCGGGTGACTGTTTCAGGTGAAGCATATTTCAAGGTGGCAGAGAATTTAAAAAAACCTTTTATCGTCTCCACGCAGAACATAGAGATGAAAGTACTCGGGACACAATTCAATGTGTACAGCTATCCCGGGACCGGATGTATCAGAACTGATCTGGTGGAGGGATCACTAATGGTTTATAGCAAAGAGTCACCTCAGGCAAGCGTTATATTGAAACCCAACGAACAGATTGTCGTTAAAGACGGTAAGATGTCTCTCCGGAAAATTCAGAATTCCGATTACTTCCTCTGGAAAGACGGAATTTATAGTTTTGAAAATGAACGACTACTGGATATAATTGAAAAACTTCAACTGTACTACGATGTAAAAATAATAATACAGGATCCCGATATATTTAATATGCCTTATACCGGAAAATTCCGTCAACGCGATGGCATTGACGAGATTCTGAGGATCATCCAGAAAATACAAATGTTTACTATACAGAAAGATATAGAAAAAAATGTCATAACTATCTCGAAATAAATCTCCTTATCACCTTAAAACATATTTGCCTATGAGAATGAATATAAAATAGAAAAAGCGATAAGTGCGCCAACACCTATCGCTATAAATAAAGCAAACACTCAACAACAAGTCTAAGTTATTCACTTTAAACACACAAATATATGAAAATAAACATTTCAATGGATCACTCTTTTAGAAAAAAAAGTGATTGTAAAGATCTATTTAAAATCATGAAAATCTGCTTACTATTTCTAACTACCTTCACATTTCAAATGATGGCGTTCAATTCTAATGCACAGGACGCTGTGATTGAGCTAAGAACAAGTTCTGTCACTATTGGTCTTTTAATCAGTGAAATTGAAAAACAGACCGACTATCTGGTCGTATACAGTAATCGGGAAATAAATACTAACCGGAAAATAAACGTCCACCAAAATGCGGACAAAGTATCATCTTTTCTCCATACAGCCTTCTCAAATACCGATATCGGTTATGATTTTGAGAACAATTATATTGTACTTTCAAAAAAAGCACAACAAAATGCTGCCTGGATTGCCGAACTGATCCGAACACAGCAACAAAAGAGAATTATAACGGGCCAAATAAATGACGAAGCCGGAGTACCGGTCATCGGTGTGAATATCATTGAAGAGGGTACGACAAACGGTACGATTACGGATATAGACGGTAATTTCTCGTTGCGGGTAGATGAGAGTGCCATACTTCATATTTCATACATCGGCTATTTACCACAGGATATTAACACTTCAGGCAAAACAAATTTTAATATTGTGTTAGCGGAAGATACCCAGGCGTTGGAAGAGTTAGTGGTAATAGGCTATGGTACGGCACGCAAGATCGACCTTACCGGCTCTACCTCTTCCCTTGGTGGTGACAAACTTCGAATGAAGAGTACACCTCAGCTTTCAAGCCAAATGCAGGGACAAATGGCCGGCGTACAGATCACACGCTCTACCGGTGACCCATCAGCAGGAGCGACCATCCGTGTACGCGGGGTCACCACAATGTCAACCAATGACCCGTTGGTGATCGTGGATGGCATACCGGGTACCCTTACAGATATTGCACCCGAAGATGTAAAAGACATACAAGTTCTGAAGGACGCAGCTTCTGCCGCTATCTACGGTTCACGTGCAGCGGCTGGTGTTATCCTGGTCACTACAAGACGTGCCCGGAATAACGAATTCCACCTTTCCTATAATGGGGAATACGGTATTGATGCACCCACAGCCAAGCCAAAATTCGCCAATTCTGTACAATGGATGGGTGGTCTTAACGATTTGGCCTTCAACGATGGAGCTTCGTCGCCTCACTCACTTTACTCTGAGGATTTAATCAATAATTATGCACAATTACGGGCTGAAGATCCTGATCGCTATGCTGATACAGACTTCATGGACCTGGGCTTAAAGAGTAATACACATCACCAGCGTCATTCACTCTCCCTTAGCGGTGGTACCACTAAACTAAAAACGAACTTCAGTTTTAACTACTATGATTCAGAGGCTCTTATAGAAACAAAAAACTATGAGCGTTTTAACATCCGCACCAACAATGACTATACGATCAACAACTGGATACATGCAAATGTTGACCTGAACCTGTTTTATTCTAACGCGAACGGACCTCATCTATCCATAGTTGAGCTGATGGAACGTGCACCAATATATAATGTCTATTGGTCTGATGGACGTTTTGCCGATGGAAAAGATGGTGACAACCCCATTGCGAAACGTGATCTGAGTGGATCAATGAAAATGCAAAACTATCGGATTGGTGGAAAACTACAGTTAGTGCTCACTCCTGTGAAAGGATTGGCTCTAACAGCCATCATCGCTCCGCAATACTCCTTCTATAAGGGGAAAGATCATAGAAAAAGATATGAAGTATACCGATTCACTGGTGATCCTATCCCCGGAGTCAGTTATTCCTCAACAAGCCTCAGCGAAAGCCGCAATGACAATCATGGTTTGACGAAGCAGTTTTATGCAAACTATAAACTGAATCTTAATCGCCACTCTATAGGATTGATGTCCGGTTATGAAGATTATTCATATAATTGGGAAAATCAAGGGGCTTCGCGCACCAATTATAGTTTGATAAACTTTCCCTACTTGAATTTAGGTCCGGAAGATTATCAATTCAACAGCGGCAATGCCGGTCATAATGCTTATCGTTCCTTCTTTGGTCGTATCATGTATTCTTGGGCAGACCGCTATTTGCTGCAAGCGAATATCCGTTCTGATGGCTCATCCCGTTTTGCCGATGGGCATCGTTGGGGCACATTTCCATCAGTCAGTGCAGGTTGGATCATCTCTGAAGAGTCCTGGTTCAATAAGAGTGTTGTCGATTTTCTGAAGTTTCGCGGTTCAATAGGACAGTTGGGTAACGAGCGTATTGGTTCGGAATTTCCATACCAGGCGAAGTTGTCTTTCGGTACAGGTTTTATTCCCAATGCCGCAACCGGTGTTTCTGACATTGTGCAGACGGCTTATCAGACTGACTACGCGTTCAAAGACCTTACCTGGGAAACAACGACGACCTATGGTATTGGTACTGACATCACCCTGTTAAAAAACAGCCTGAGTGCTTCGATAGATTACTATTATAAGAAGACGACGGATATGCTCATGGAAGTAGGATTTCCCTCTTATTTTGGATATAACGCACCGCAAAATAATGCTGCCGACATGAAAACAACAGGTTGGGATTTCGAACTTTCCTGGAACGACCAGATCAAAGACTTCCATTACGGTGTAAGTTTCAACTTATCCGATTATCGGTCGAGAATGGGATATATGGCAGAAAGACAAAAGATTGATGATAACATCAGAATCACCGAAGAAGGTTCTTACTATAATGAATGGTACGGATACAGAAGTTTGGGGATTATCTTAAATGAGATGGCCATGTTTGACGAAGAGGGTAATAAAATTCCCGTTCTGACCAATAACGATAAGGCCGGCAATATCCGCTATCAGGATATTGATGGCGATGGTAAAATTACCGCTTCCAACGATCGTGTACGCCTGGGTAACTCTTTGCCGGAAATGCAATATGGCGGATCTCTTTGGGGTGAATGGAAAGGTATCGATTTCAACTTATCATTCCAGGGTATCGGATCCCAACTTGCTTATTGGTCATGGCCGGGCACACCGTTCAATTATCAAGCCTATGCCAGCCCGTTAAACCTGATCGAAAGCCATTGGAGTCCAACGGCTACGGATGAGGAAAATGCCAAAGTAAAATATCCAAAGTTGACAACCAACAATGCCAATATTTACGCCAGAAGCGACTTTTACCTTTTTGACGGAGCGTATATGCGTATTAAAAACATCACATTGGGCTATACCTTTCCATCCGAAATCACAAAAAAGTTAACGGTCAGCAAGTTGAGGGTTTATTTCAGCGCTAACGACCTGCCTGCTTTCTCAAAATTTCCAGAAGGATACGATCCGGAGTGGAATCGTAGCGGCGACCTCCTCATGTCTTCTTATATTTTCGGATTGAATGTTTCATTTTAATAAAAAAATCCATTATGAATAAAATAAGCAAATATTTACTCACCGGTATAATGGCATTTTGCATGACTGCTTGTGCCGACCTTGATCTTAACCCATTATCGGAAGGATCGAGTGAGAATTGGTATCATGATGAAACCGAAATAGAAATGTCTCTCAACGATTTGTGGAGACCGGATTTCTTCCCCATCGATGGAATCTTCTGGGATGACGATTTATTAAACCGTAATGGCTCCAATGAAATCACATTAGGAACGATTACTTCTCAATGGGGAACAGCTTCTGGTCGTTGGACTTCATTATATAAAGCCATTGTTCGTGCAACAAAAGTCATCGATGCGTTGGATAATGGGTTAGCAGCAGAAATAAGTGAAAGTAAAGTGAATCAATACAAGGGTGAAGCCTATTTTATGATTGGATTTGCTTATTGCGAACTGACAGCATATTATGGTGATTGTGTATTAAATAAAGGTATGACCTTAGACGAAGCATATGAGGCAACGCGTTCACCCAAAAGTGAAGTGCTGGAATATGCCTATGA
Organism: Proteiniphilum sp.; assembly: GCA_015478855.1. Taxonomy (GTDB): domain Bacteria; phylum Bacteroidota; class Bacteroidia; order Bacteroidales; family Dysgonomonadaceae; genus Proteiniphilum. The sequence continues at coordinate 5,677 of JADMKJ010000071.1, read as the reverse complement.
GTGTTTAGATAAGGCGACCGAATATTTGCCTGACTCCTACAATGGCCAACAAAGGCCCACCAAAGGGGCTGCTCTTGGCTTTAAAGCGCGTTTCGCTCTCTTCCACGGAGATTGGCAAACAGCAGTGGATGCCGCAGATAAATGTATGAAGCTGGAGGTTTACCAATTGCACGATAACTATCGCGATATGTTCAAAGCGAACAGTTCCGACGAATTCATGTTCTATTTCAAAGGTGATCTGACGTTAAATCAAGGTTATGGTTTCATGTCGAATGTACGGGATTTTGTAATCCGTAAAATCGGAGGCCACTGTAACCAAAGTCCATCGTTGGAGTTGCTTTGCGCTTACACCTGTACGGATGGTTTACCTATTGATCAGTCTCCGCTATACAATCCAAAAGATCCGTTTGCCAACCGTGACCCGCGTTTAGCGATGACAATCCAGCCGTTCAAGACGAAGTATTCATCTGATTACACAGAATATGAAGCATCTAAACAAGATGGTTCATTCCCTGAAAAATATCCGGACTACATCACTCTGGGTTATGAATTCAACCCCAGTCCTTATGCCAATAAAGTATATGAGGTGGCCACCGGCAAGATGGTGGTTAATAATGATGCGAAAGCTTCGAACCAACACTCAGCTTACAACGGATTGATCATTCGTAAATTCGTGAAAGATGATTGGAAAGATTTCAATAATTACGGTTTAGTGGCAGACAACTGCTATCCCTACCTGCGTTATGCAGAAGTCCTGATGACCTATATAGAAGCGAAGAATGAGATGGGACAATGTACACAGGAAGATTTGGACAAAACGATCAACCTGCTGCGGGAACGTGCCTACCGGGGAACCGGTATCACTTACCCACATATAGAAGTAACTTCACAGGCTGCCTTGCGTAAGATCATCCGCATGGACCGTCGTTCAGAATTCGCATTCGAGGGGGTGCGCTATCGTGACCTGTTGCGCTGGCGTATCGCTGAAAAAACGCATAATAAATCAATGTACTACCTCTCCCGTGCCTGGTCCAATTCCGCCAACTGGAATGGTTTGACAGGCAGTGAATCAAACATTGAGCTGTCTCAGGATTTTATGACCTTACTGAAGAACTGGGACGAAGGTAACTACCCCATCGGTGGCGTACCAACGATCGACGAAGACGGACTGCCGGACCTTTCCCCAATGGAAACAGCCGGATATATCACCACGTTCTATCAAATGTCGTTCGATGCAAAGAAAAACTATCTCTGGCCCATCCCTGCGAACGATATTTTAGTGAATAGCAATTTGACGCAGAATGAAGATTATTAATACTTTCTAATACTTACCCCAGTTGTAGCATCTGGTTATCCGGAGGATTTTCAGATAACACAATTGGGGTCTGTTTTTATGTTATATTATCCCATTATAAAGAACGTTTTCATTATGCTAAGTAAGCTGAGTACAAACTCGTTTGGATTGTGCCATAGTGAGAAAACGTCTAACATTAGTGAGTTCTGTTACAAGTTATGATTACACGACGTGCGTTAGTACACCAAAATTGAGTCATTATAAAAAGAATAAAATATGTTTACAAAAAAAACGATTAGAGCCTTAAGCCTTAGTGTTATCTTTTTGATACTGAGTTATTCAGGAATATCCGGCCAAAATAAAAAATACGATGTGGTCATTTACGGCGGAACATCCGCCGGCATTGCATCGGCTATCCAGGCATCGAGAATGGGTAAATCGGTAGTGATCATTGAGCCTACAGATCGCCTGGGAGGGTTGACAACCGGCGGATTAGGCCAAACCGATATCGGGAATAAACACGTAATAGGAGGAATATCCCGTGAATTCTATCAAAATATCCGGAAACATTACGGTGATACTAAGAACTGGAAGTGGCAGGATAGAAATGAATATCTTGATGATGGACAAACAAGGACCGAGAAGGGTGAAGATGCCATGTGGACGTTCGAACCCTCCGCAGCCTTGAAAGTATATCATCAAATGCTCTCCGGCAAAAAGATTGATATTGTCTACAGGGAAAGATTAAACAGGGAAAGCGGCGTTACTAAAAAGGGTGGTACCATTGAATCGATTGAAATGATGAACGGTTCAAAATATACCGGGAAAATGTTTATTGACGCAACATACGAAGGAGACCTCATGGCTGCATCTGGCGTCAGTTACCGTGTAGGAAGGGAATCCAACCGCGAGTACGGGGAAACACTCAACGGGGTGCAGGCCAATAAGATCAGTGCCACACTCAAGTGGACCCTCTCACGCAACGCATATAATCACAATTTCATTGACAGGGTCGATCCTTATCTCATTAAAGGTAATCCCAAAAGCGGACTCCTACCCTACATAACCGATGGCCCTCCGGGTGTGGATGGCGAAGGTGACGATAAAATACAAGCCTACTGTTTCCGGATGACACTTACTGATCATCCTGATAACCGTATTCCTTTTAAAAAACCGGAGAACTATGATGAGTTGAACTACGAGCTGCTTTTCAGAAACTATGAAGTCAACAACGGGTCGGAGGTAAATCAGTTGCCCTGGATCAATTCGTCGATGCCGAACAGGAAAACCGACACCAATAACAGAAGAGGATTCTCGACAGATTTTATCGGACAAAATTATGATTACCCGGAAGCATCCTATGAAGAACGTGAAAAGATTGTTCAGGCTCACAGGGAATACCAACAGGGACTAATGTGGACACTGGCCTATCATCCCAGAATTCCTGAAAAGGTGAGGAATAGCGTATCAAAATGGGGAACATGCAAGGATGAGTATGATGAAGAAAGTGATGGATGGCAGGATCAGCTTTATATCAGGGAAGCAAGACGTCTGCTGGGTGACTACGTGATGACCCAGAAAAACTGTGAAGGAATAGATTTGGTTGAAGACCCGGTTGGAATGGGAGCATACGGAATGGATTCGCATCACATACAGCGATATGTGGATGTTAACGGATTCGTACAGAATGAAGGCAATGTGGAAGCACACGGCTTTTCTCCCTATTCTATCAGTTATCGTTCGATTGTTCCTAAAAAAGAAGAATGCAACAACCTACTGGTCCCCGTGTGTGTAAGCGCTACCCATATTGCATTCGGTTCTATCCGTATGGAACCTGTCTTTATGGTGTTGGGACAATCTGCGGCCACTGCTGCATGTCAGGCTATCGAGGAAGGCGTGGCGGTGCAGGATATCAATTATCCGGCTTTACAAAATACATTATTAAAAGAGAAACAGATTCTGGAAATTCAAATCAATAAGTAGCTATCAATCCAAATGGATAAAAAAATAATCGTATGAGACGAACAACTATATTTTTTTCACTCTTATGGGCAGTCTCTTTCACCTTTCTATCCTGCAGTAAGGATCCGTTGTGCGCAGACGTGATCATTTATGGTGGTACGTCAGCGGCCGTAATATCAGCCGTTGAGACTGTACAGTCAGGCAAGAGCGTGATCATTGTATGCCCCGACAAACATCTTGGCGGATTGACTTCCGGTGGGTTGGGCTTTACCGATTCAGGAAACACCAACTCCATCGGAGGTCTGGCGCGGGAATTTTACCATCGCATATGGCTTCACTATAACAACGATCAGACGGCATGGAAATGGCAGGAGCCATCTGAATATGGAAATAAAGGGCAGGGAACCGTAGCAATGGATGGGGAAAGCAGGACAATGTGGATATTTGAACCCCACGTAGCTGAAAAAGTATTCGAGGATTTTATCAAAGAGAATAAAATCCCGGTTTACAGGGATGAGTGGCTCGATAGGGAATCGGGCATCGAGGTCACCAATAACAGGATTGTCTCCCTGACCACACTCTCAGGGAAGAGGTTCAAAGGTAAAATGTTCATTGACGCTACGTACGAGGGAGATTTGATGGCCACCGCCGGTGTATCGTATACAGTAGGAAGAGAACCGTGTTCGCAATATAATGAAGAGTGGAACGGTGTACAGGCCGGTGTATTTCATCATGGACACTATTTCAAAACATCCCTTGATCCGTATGTGATCGCGGGGGACTCCTCAAGCGGTTTAATGCCCTATATTTCCGATGAGCCGATACAACCCAATTGTACAGGTGATAATAAGATCCAGGCCTATTGTTTCAGGTTATGCATGAGCAATCACCCTGAAAACAGGATCCCTTTTGAAAAACCCGAAGGATACGATCCTGCCGAGTATGAACTTCTGGCCAGAGTTTTTGAATCGGGATGGAACGAATGGTTTGCGAAGTATGACCTTATACCCAACAGAAAAACCGATACAAACAACCACGGTCCTTTCAGTACCGATCATATAGGAAGGAACTACGACTACCCGGAAGCATCCTATGAACGACGTAAAGAAATTATTGAGGATCATACAAATTATCAAAAAGGGTTGCTCTATTTTGTATCGACCGATGAACGTATTCCCGAAGAGGTGAGGAACAGGATGCAGGATTGGGGACTGGCCAAAGATGAATTCACCGATAACGGTAATTGGCCCTATCAACTCTATATCCGTGAAGCGAGAAGGATGATTGGAGCGTATGTCACAACTGAGAACGAGGTGCTCGGGAAGGTGCATATACCTGATCCTGTAGGTATGGGCTCATATACCATGGACTCCCACAATGTGCAACGCTACGTGACGGCAGAGGGTTATGTACAAAATGAAGGTGATATCGGGGTACACCCCGGAAAACCCTACAAGATAGCCTATGGCTCAATTGTGCCACAACAAGGAGAATGTGAAAACCTGCTCGTACCTGTTTGCCTTTCCTCCAGCCATATTGCGTTCGGCTCCATCAGGATGGAACCGGTATTTATGATCCTTGGCCAATCGGCAGCGGCAGCAGCGGTGATAGCCATAGATAATAAGATCAGCATACAGGATGTCCCCTATGGGCAACTGGAACAGGTATTACTTTCTAAAAATCAGATTTTAAATCAATGATTGTTCTATGATCACCTTTGTTATTTCGATCATAACCCTCCTTTCTGGATTCGCATTCTACTCCAGATACCTTGAAAGTGTGATGAAGGACGACCTTGTACGTCCTACACCTGCCACCACCCTGAACGATGGTGTAGATTATGTACCCATGCCCTGGTGGCGTGTATTCCTGATACAATTCCTCAACATTGCCGGACTGGGGCCCATCTTTGGTGCCATCGCAGGGGCAATGTGGGGACCGGTCGCATTCCTATGGATTGTACTGGGTACCATTTTCGCCGGGGGCGTACATGACTATTTCTCGGGGATGCTATCGGTGAGGCATGAGGGTAAAAGTATCACCGAGATAATAGGTATCTATTTAGGAAAATATGCCAAACAGATCATGAGAGTCTTTGCCATTGTGCTATTGATCCTTGTGGGCGTTGTCTTTATTTCCGGTCCGGCCGGTTTACTGGCCGGACTCACTGGTGAATCACTTGATTATACTTTCTGGGTGTGGATTATATTTATCTATTATATTCTAGCTACTCTCCTGCCCATTGATAAGATTATCGGGAAAATTTATCCAGTTTTCGGGTTCGCACTGATTTTTATGGCTGTCAGTTTAATTATTGCACTAGTGGTTAAAGGATACCATATACCTGAACTGACTGTGGAGAATTTCAGAAATTTCCATCACGATAAGGAAAGTTTCCCGATTTTCCCGATGATGTTCATT
>JADMKJ010000070.1 GCA_015478855.1 Proteiniphilum sp. | reverse complement strand
AATCCTTCAGAAAATCATCCATTACAGTAATTTCGCCAGTGTATAAGCGGCCACACTTTTGGGGTCTTTGATGGTCCCTGATCTTAAGCCATCCATGAACTCCTCATCGGTCATTCTCACGATATCGATGAACTCGTCATCGTCTCCGCCTTTCTGCCCTTCATAAAGTCCTTCAGCGACAAAAAGATGAATGATTTCGTCGCTGTATCCCGGAGAAGTGGCGTAGGCACCAAGACTTGTGAGATTCTGGCACTTGTACCCGGTTTCCTCCTCCAACTCCTTGAAGGCATTCTCTTCAGGAGTTAAATTCTTTTCCAGTTTTCCAGCTGGCAGTTCAAGATACGCTTCCTCCATGGGTTTTCTGAACTGTCTGACGAGGAGTATCTTCCCCTCTTCATCTTTTGCGAATATACAAACACCTCCAGGATGTCTTACGATTTCACGAAAAGCCTTATTGCCGTCGGCAAGGCTTACTTCATGGGTCTCCAAATTGATGATCTTGCCGTCATAAATACTGTTCTTCGTAACGGTGTCTTCCATGAACTCCATATGCTGTCTCCTTTTCAAAAAAATGATAGAAAAAGACCCTGGGAGTTATCCGGGGTCTCAAAACGGTAATCGTTTATTCAATTACCATTACATTTTACTACAAAAAGTCTGCAGTGATAAGCGCAAAACAGCTTATAGAAGAAATATTATGTAAAGTTAAAACAATGTTCACATTACATTCAAATCATCACCTGGAATAAATCAGTCTTCAGAAGTCTGACGCAGTCTAAACTTGTCGCTGATGAGGGCTATAAATTCTGAGTTTGTCGGTTTACCCTTTTCAAAGTTCACATTAAACCCGCTGATGCTGTTGAGATTTTCCAGCTGGCCCCTGTTCCAGGAGACTTCGATGGAATGCCTGATTGCCCTTTCGACTCTTGATGAGGTGGTATTGAACTTGCTTGCGATGTTCGGATAAAGCTCCTTTGTCACCGCAGAAAGCAGTTCCACATTATCGATGACTTCAATGATGGCTTCTCTCAGATAGCTGTAGCCTTTGATATGGGGCAGAATCCCCGCTTCCTGAAGGATGGCGGACAGCTCCGTGGCAAGATCTCTCTTCGCGCTGCCTTCCTGTGTCTGGCCGAAATGGATCATGCTGTCGTCACTCTCAACGGCTTCATGCTTTTCTTCAAAATAGCTCTTGATCCTGTTTCTGAGATGCTTGAGATCAATTCCCTTGACCATGTAATAATCCGCGCCAAGGGTTATGGCCGTATTTGTCACCTTGTCATGGGAGATTGCCGAATATACGATGATAATCGGTTTATCCGGCAGATTCTTGAGCGCTTCCAGTACACCGAGACCATCCAGTTCAGGCATGATAATATCAAGAAGCAGGACATCCGGCTTCTCGCTTTTTACCAGTTCCAGTGTCTCTACACCATTCTTTGTTACTCCGACTACTTTAAAGTCTGAATCACTGCCAAGATATTCTTTGACTAAGTTTCCAATATCCGCATTATCGTCTGCAATAACGATTCTGATTTGCTTATTCATACTTCACCTCTCTGTTTTCATTATGTCATATCTAACTGTCATATTATGTTACATTATCCCATTTATTTCCTGGTCATGGAATACTTTTCCTTGATTTTCTGAGTTTTTGAGATGATATCCTCTGCACTGCGCACCTGAGGGTCCGAAATTGCACTGCCTCCAATCATTTTGGCCAGTTCATCCGTCTTGCCTGAAAGATCGGCGTCATTCACCTTGGTATAGGTTCTCTTTTCTTCCTCATGCTTGGAAACCACCAGATGGTTGTCGGAAAACGCGGCAATCTGCGGAAGATGAGTGACACAGAATACCTGGAAGGAATGTGAAAGAGAGTACATCTTCTCTCCCACGGCTTCAGCGATCCTTCCGCTGATGCCCGTATCGATTTCATCGAATATCACCGAAGGGGTTTTATCCTTGTCGATGAATGCCACTTTCATGGAAAGCATGATTCTCGAAAGCTCACCGCCTGAAACAATTTTTTCAAGGGGATTCATGGGTTCACCTGTATTGGTGGATATGAGAAAGTGCACCTCATCTGACCCTTTTGATCCAATGGTTTCTGTTTCCGTAATCTCTGCCATGAACTGGGCTTTTTCAAGACCGACAAACTTCAGCTCCTGATTGATCCTTCTGCTGAGATCTTTCCCGCCTTTCTCTCTCATCTTATGCAGTTCGTGCCCCAGGGTAATGAGCTGCGAATTCGCCTCTTCAATATCCTGCCTTACTTTTACAATATGTTCTTCGGCATTGATGAGATCATCATACTCTTTTCTGATTTTGTCGTAATAATTCAGGACATCCTGGACCTCCTGACCGTACTTTTTCTTATAAGTGCTGTAGGTATAAAGTCTTTCATTGATCTCATTAAGCTCGTCCTGATCGTAATACACTTCATCCTTGTAGTCGGTGATTTCTCTGAAGGTTTCCTGGAGCGTATAATACGCATTCTCCAGGTTCTCTATAGGCCCCTTAACCTTTTCATAATACTTTTCGATGGATTTCAGAGCATGAAGAGAAGTGGAAAGTGATGAGAGGATGCCTTCTTCTTCTTCACTGCTTATGAGCTCATGTGCCTGAACCAGACCTGTTGATATCTTTTCAGCATGGCTCAGCATGGAGAACTTTTCTGTAAGCTCTTTTTCTTCATCGAGCCTCAGCTTCGCTTTTTCGATATCTTCTATCTGAAACTTGAGATAATCAATGAGCTTATCTCTGTCCCTTGTGCCGAGAAGCTTCTGAAGCTTCTCCTTCAGGCTGCTCAGATGCTCATACTGCGTTGCATAGAGTGAAAATACCTTCTGATCGTAAAGATCGATGAAGCTGTCCAGATATTCCTGGTGCCTTGTACTGTCAAGTAGGTTCTGATTATTATGCTGGCCATGGATGTCCAGAAGTTCCTTGCCCAGTTCCTTCAGAACCCCGACCAGAACGCTTTTTCCGTTGATCCTCGCATTGTTTCTGCCATTGACGAAGCTTTCCCTGGAGACGATGACTGTATCGTCAAAAGGAATCCCCTGGGCATCCAGAATGGCTTTAGCAGGTTCTTCCAGGGTAAAGATTGCCTCCACATAGGTTGAATCTGCTCCTGTGCGTATGAATTCCTTGCTGAACTTTTCACCAAGGACGAAGTTGATGGAGTCGATGAGAATGGATTTACCCGCTCCCGTTTCACCGGTCAGTATGGTGAATCCTTCATGAAAGGAAAGTTCAAGCTGATCAATCAGAGCAAAATTTTTAACATTCAGCTGTATGAGCATTTTACTTACCCACAAGCTCGGAAATCTTTTTGACGATTTCAACAGCCATGTCATCCGAACGAACCATCATGAATATGGTATTGTCTCCTGCTATGGTTCCTGCGATTTCAGCAAGGTCCAGCTGGTCGACGGCTTCTGCCGCCGTTCCCGCTGCTGCTGTTATTGTCCTCACCACAACCATCTTGTCGATATTTTCAACGGAAATGATGGTATGGGAAAGCAGGGTTACAAGTTTTCCGATGGCATCTTTTGATTCTTCCTTGTTTGCCACATACTTGTATCTTCCGGTTGAGCATGGCCGACCGACGACGAGAACAGCTGGTCGATCTCTCCCGAGACCCACGTCGAGCCGTGCACGCCGTTGGTGATCGAACCGACCGGCACCTCTTCGGTGGGCACACCGGGCCACAGTCCGGCGAACATCTCGCGGCTGACGTCGCCGTGCAACGCCGAGACGCCGTTGCGGCGTTCGGCGAGGCGCATGCCCATCACGGCCATGTTGAACGGCTCGTCGCCGCCCTCGTCGGGGCGGTGGCCGAGCGCCATGAGCTGGTCGATCGAGACACCGCACGCGGCGGCCCAGCCGGAGAAGTAGCGCTCCATCAGCTCACGTGGGAAGCGGTCGATGCCGGCGGGCACCGGGGTGTGGGTCGTGAAGACGGCGCCGGCGCGGACCGCCTCGAGCGCCTCGGCGAAGGAGAGCCCGTCGGACTCCATGCTCTGGCGGATGCGCTCCAGGCCGAGGAAACCGGCGTGACCCTCGTTCGTGTGGAACACCTGCACGGGGATGCCGAGTGCGTCGAGCGCACGCACGCCGCCGATGCCGAGCAGGATCTCCTGGCGCAGGCGGTGCTCGACGTCGCCGCCGTAGAGGCGGTCGGTGACGAGCTGCAGCGAGCGGGGGTTCTCTGGGATGTCGGCGTCGAGCATGTAGAGCGGCGTGCGCCCCACGGTCGCCTTCCACACCTGGGCGACCAGGGTCTCGTCGCCCAGCTCGAGCGACACGCGCACGTC
>JADMKJ010000069.1:2198-4333 GCA_015478855.1 Proteiniphilum sp. | reverse complement strand
CCGTCCCCGCGGATGGACATCTGTCTCCCCCAGTGCCATGGCCACCACCCCCAGTGCCATGGTGGTGCCGATGAATGAGTTATGAAACAGCAACTCGGCAGGAATCAACAGAAAGGCGATGGATGCCGTCACCTTCAGTGCCCACAGATGATAGGGATTACGCCAGAAGACATTGATCCAGAAATCGTAGATACTCCTTTTGATGCTGTTTATCCGGGTGTTCATTTCTTATCTGCCTGATCTGTTATGATGTTAGTTGGTGGTATCCACCCTATCTGTTACAGTGTCACATCCACCCTGATCTTCCCCAGCAAGGCGTCGGGATGATCACGGTAGGTGAAGCGGTGCACATATTCCACCCGCAGCAATCCTAAGATATTGGTGATGCCAATGGTTCCTTCCAGATAGGGAGCAGATCCGTATCTGTAGGAGACAGGAGGGAACCTGTAGAGATCAGAGGATTGTTCGGGATCGTTCTTATCGGTCAGCCTGCCGTAGGATGCTCTCAGGGAGAGCAGCTCCTTTACACCCAGCCTCTCCAGCAACGCTATTTTTGATAGCAATAGGTCATCACCCACGAAGGTGGTACGGAGGGTGACCTGCTCATCGGCCATGAACTCGAGTGCCCTGTTGAGGAAGAAAGCGTTGTTCTCGATATGATGCCGCTGTCGCTGGTTGGGATAAACCAGCAGGGGGAAGGGAACAGCATTCCATATCTTCATCACTTCACCCACCGCATCGAGACGGCCGGCAGATCCCATAACGAACCGTTTCTGGGCAGAGAACTCCGAGCGATGAAAAGGCTTCTCCTCTCCGAAAGAATCATACTGCCCTATCGTGTGTGAGAGAAAAAAAACAGGGCTGGTCATCTCAATGGGACGACGTTTGCGTTTCTGCTGCATATAAGCTTCTCTCACCGAGTAACGCAACTGGAGTCCCATTTCGGCGGTATTGAGCGCATGCTCCTGCAGGAGCATATCCGGCATCTGGTATTCGAAACGTAAGGCACCCTCCGGCACCAGTCGTGCCCTTCTCATCCAGATGGTGTGCGCCAATCCGCTTTTATACTCTCTTTCGTAGTTGACCTCGGCAAAATTGCGGTAGGTGGCCTCGTTGAGCGATCGCCTGTAGGTGATCAGCAATAGGTCGTTCAGTGCACGGGGGTGCATCTCTCCCGGCGAATAGAGATCCTTCTCATAAACCAGCCGCAGATTGTTTTTTGGAAACTCATCTTCATGGTACGCTTTCCTGTCGAACGACCAGATGGCTTCACCCCGGTATTTGAACTGCTGATCTCCGAAACCGTAAGCAGCATATCCTTTCACGAAGAAGTGCGGGCTGAGTCGTGAGTTGGAGGCGACACCCGCCCTGAGGCGAACACCTTCGATGGAGTTGTAGGTGGGGAAGGTCTGGATCCTGCCAAAATCAAACCTGTTGGTTTCTGGATCACCCAGTGGTACCCAGTCGTTCAGAACAAACTGAACCGCTTTGTTAAGCAACGATCCTATTGCCCCGGGTTTCTTTGCATTATCGCCCCCTAATGGAGAGAGAACAGCCTCTGCCGTTTCCAGTGGCTGCAATGCAATCTGCAGGGGGGCCTCACCCTGGTTTTCCGGTGAGATATAGGTCAGTCGGTACCCCTCCCCCACGCTCACCAGCCGGCTGCTCCTCAGAGAATCGGGAATAGATAGCGAGAATGCACCCACGTTGTTGGCCACAACACCGATCTGTGTATGCTCCACAAAAACTACGGCATAGGGTACCGGTGTCTTGTACTGTGCATCGGTAACCAAACCACTTACTTCTATGCTTTGCGCATACAACGTGATGTTGAGTAATAAAAGATAAAACAGGATCAATTGCTTCTTCATTCAGTTGTCAGAATTTAGCTGTCAGCGATTAGCTGTCAGCGATTAGCACTCAGCTTTCAGCTTTTAAGCTGGGGTTTATGTTACAACCAGCGGTTGGGAATTAGCATTCAGTTCATAACGGTCAGCAGTCAGCAGTCAGCTATTAGGTATAATATTCAAAAATAGCAGAGGTATGGGGTACAGCATTCATCAATCAGTGTTCTGTGTTCACTTTTAATTTTTCACTTCTCACATTCCACATCCCACATCTCACATCCCAAATCT
>JADMKJ010000069.1:0-2098 GCA_015478855.1 Proteiniphilum sp. | reverse complement strand
ATCCCAAATCTTACATCATAAATCATAAATCTCACATCCCAAATCCCACATCCCAAATCCCACATCTCACATCCCACATCCCACATCCCACATCCTACATCCTACATCCCAAATCCCACATCTCACATCCCACATCTCACATCTCACATCTCACATCCCAAATCTCACATCCCAAATCCCACATCCCAAATCCCAAATCCCAAATCTCACTTCCCAAATCTCATATCCCACATCTCACATCCCAAATCTTACATCATAAATCATAAATCTCACATCCCAAATCCTTACAATTTCCTGTAGCGTACCCGTTTCGGCTCCACGTTGCCGAGACGCATCTTCTTGTTCTCCTCATATTCGCTGTAGGAACCTTCAAAGTAAAACACCTCTGAGTTCCCTTCAAAAGAGAGGATATGGGTACATACCCTGTCAAGAAACCAGCGATCATGCGAGATCACCACGGCACAGCCGGCGAAGTTCTCAAGTCCTTCTTCCATCGCACGAAGCGTGTTTACGTCGATATCGTTGGTCGGCTCATCCAGCAGCAGTACGTTCGCCTCTGCCTTGAGCGTGAGTGCCAGGTGCAGACGGTTACGTTCACCACCGGACAACACACCGCACAGTTTTTCCTGATCGGCACCGGTGAAGTTAAAACGGGCCAGATAAGCGCGGGAGTTAATCTCTTTACCCCCGACACGGATAAATTCTGTTCCGCCGGAGACCACCTGATAGACTGTTTTCTCCGGATCGATCGCTTCATGGGCCTGATCCACATAGGCTGTTACCACGGTCTCCCCTACTTCGAAAGTTCCCTTATCCGGTTTTTCCATTCCCTGGATCATACGGAAAAGGGTGGTTTTTCCTGCACCGTTGGGGCCAATCACCCCCACGATACCATTGGGCGGCAGCATGAAGTTGAGGTCATCGAACAGCAGCTTGTCACCGAAGGCTTTGGCTACTCCCCTGGCATCAATCACCTTATTCCCCAGTCGGGGTCCGTTGGGGATAAAGATCTCCAGCTTCTCTTCACGCTCTTTCTGATCCTGGTTCAACAATTGCTCATAGGAGTTAAGACGTGCTTTTCCTTTGGCCTGGCGGGCCTTGGGAGCCAGGTTGATCCAATCCAGCTCACGCTCCAGCGTCTTGCGGCGCTTGCTGACCTGCTTCTCTTCCTGTGCCATCCGCTTTGTCTTCTGCTCCAGCCATGAGGTGTAGTTCCCTTTCCAGGGTATTCCTTCACCACGGTCCATCTCAAGGATCCAGCCGGCGACATGATCAAGGAAGTAACGGTCGTGGGTAATACAGATCACTGTACCTTTGTATTGTTGCAGGTGCTGCTCGAGCCAGTCGATAGACTCTGCGTCCAGGTGGTTGGTAGGCTCATCAAGCAACAGCACATCCGGCTCCTGCAGGAGGAGACGACAGAGTGCCACACGACGGCGTTCACCTCCCGAGAGATGTTGCACTGATTCATCCTCATCCGGACAGCGGAGGGCATCCATCGCACGCTCCAGCCTGTTGTCGATGCTCCATGCATCGGCGGCATCCAGCTTATCCTGCAGCTCTGCCTGTCGGTCAAAGAGCTTGTTCATCTTCTCTTCATCCTCGTAATACTCGGGAAGGCCAAACTTCAGGTTGATCTCTTCGTATTCGGCCAGCAGATCCATGATGGGCTGCACACCCTCACGTACGATCTCGATCACCGTTTTATTATCATCCAGCTTGGGATCCTGCTCCAGGTAACCCACCGAAAAGCTCTTATCAGATACTACCTCACCCTGAAATTCCTTCTCAATACCGGCAATGATCTTCAACAGTGTCGTTTTACCCGAACCGTTCAACCCGATGATGCCTATCTTGGCTCCATAGTAAAAAGAGAGGTAAACATCTTTCAACACCTGTTTATGAGGGGGAAAGGTTTTGCTGACTCCCACCATGGAGAAAATAATTTTCTTGTCGTCTGACATACTTTATTTTATATTTCTGGTTATTAATAACATATACAATCTCCCGAAAACTTTTCAGGATCAATTTCATTCAGGGTCGAATGAGGGCACAAAGATAGTGAAAATGATGGAAAATGGGAAATGTCAACCTATCA
>JADMKJ010000068.1 GCA_015478855.1 Proteiniphilum sp. | reverse complement strand
CGACTTCCTGGAGCTGGATGAACTGGGCATGATCACCAACACCACCGGTAACGGCGAGGAGAGAATACCCACCATCTCCGGTAGCAGCGGCCAATCCCGCCTGGTAGGTTTCGTGGGAAGGCTTAACTACGACTATGACAACCGTTATCTGCTGGAAGCATCGCTACGCCGCGACGGCAGCTACCTCTTCAGCGGGATGGCCGGATCACAATGGGTTAACCTGCCGGCAGTATCTGCTGGATGGAGGATGAACAACGAAGAGTGGTTCCAGGCTGATTGGATCGACAATCTCAAACTGAGGGGCGGTATCGGTAAGACGGCCACCTCGGCCGTCAGTGCCTTCCAGTACCTCAACCTGATGACTATATCATCCAACGCACTGATACTGAACAACCAGAGCCAGAGCATGATTTACTCAAGCACCCTCGGCAATCCAAATCTTTCATGGGCCAAAGCGATCACCTACAATGCAGGTGTGGAGTTCATGGCATGGAGAGGTCTGCTCGGCGTGGAACTGGATGTCTTCTACAAGTACCAGTACGACCTGCTTGCCAGCGTGGGTGGCTCTTACCCCCCCTCAATGGGTGGTTACTATTTCGGAACCGACAATGTCAACAAGATCGACTACAGGGGATTCGACTTCACCATCACGCACAACAACAAGATTGGCGACTTCCGTTATGGAGTGAAGTGGATCGGAACACTGGCAAACCGCAGGTGGCTCTACTATGCGGGTGATTCAGAAAATACCCCCGATTACCGCAAGCTGACCGGCAAGGAGGTGGGTTCACAGCTCGGCTTCATAGCCGATGGCCTCTTCCAGACACAGGAGGAGATCGATAACGCACCCACCATTACAGGTTCACCGGTACTACCCGGCTACATCAGGTATAAAGACCGCAACGGGGATGGAAAGATCTCATATGCACAGGACATGGGATACGTGGGGAAAAGTCCCTACGCGAAGTTCCAATCTTCACTCAACCTCAACGCCGACTGGAAGGGATTCGACTTCGACATCCTGCTGCAATCGGGCTTGGGACGTACAGTCGCCCTAACGGGTGTCTATCCTTCAGGGGTAATGGATAATACCGTATTCACCAGGCTGTTCTACCATGGTGGCAACACGCCAGTATTTGTACCTGAAAATTCATGGACACCCGACAACCAGGGTGCGGAATTCCCCAGGCTCTCACTGGTAACCGTGAGCACGAATAATGCCTATTCATCAACCTTCTGGTACAGGAACGGGAACTACCTTCGTGTGAAATCGTTCCAACTGGGGTATACCATCCCCGGTTCACTTACCCGCAAAGCTGGCATCGATCGGATAAGACTTTTCATGGAGGGGTCCAACCTGTTCACCTTCAGCGGATTGACGAAGTACAACATTGACCCCGAACAACCGGGAGTGAACAATGGCTACTACCCGCAGCAGAAAACCCTCTCCTTCGGGCTTAACTTCTCATTATAATCACTTTAATTTGACAAAAAAATGAAAAAAATATTTAGGACACTACTCTACGTGACCACTGCTGTGTTCTTTTTCAGCAGTTGCTCGGATTGGCTGGACCTGACTCCTTCAGATAAACTAACCGACAAAGTGATTTGGGAGGATGAGTCGAGCGTCGACCTCTACGTGAATGGCTTTTACACCTACCTGAGCCAGTATAGCCCATTCGGAGAAGCACAGGCTACCGGCAACCTGACCGAGAGCTTTACCAACACTTTCAAGTATGGCTCCTATGCGGCAGGTCACAGGGCGGGTCATCCCAACAACTATGTTTTCGACCCCAACCTGATCACTTCTGCATCGGGTGGCTTCTATAGTGTTTGGAGCGATGCCTACAACAAGATACGCAGGATGAACGAGTTCCTCCACTCCATGGATCAATATGGTCAGTTCCCCGAAGAGGTGAACAAAAAATGGGAGGCACAGGTGCTCTTCTTCCGAGCTTTCATCTACTTCCAGCTTGCAAGAAGACATGACGGTGTCATCCTCTACACCTCGATCGAAGAGATGGAAAAGGACAAGGGCCGCAGCTCAAGTGAAGCCACCTGGGACCTGATCGAGAGCGATCTCGATTTCGCCATCGCCAACCTGCCGGAAGAATGGACAGAGCAGGAGAAAGGAAGATTGACCAAATATGCAGCGTTAGCGTTCAAATCGAGGGCTATGCTCTTTGCAGAGCGTTGGCAATCGGCCTATGACGCTGCCGATGCCGTGGTGAAATCAGAGAAATTTGATCTGGTGGATGACTACGCTGAGGCTTGGAAAGGAAGCAATGAGGAAACAATCCTTGAATTCAAGTATGATGAACTGGGACCCAATCACTCCTTCGACAAGTACTACGTACCCCTGAGCGATGGGTACGAGTTCGGAGGCCTGGGGACACCAACACAGGAGATGGTGGAGAGCTACGAGAAGGCCGACGGCACCATGATGGACTGGACGCCCTACCATGCTACCAACGCCACACGACCGCCCTATGAGGATCTGGAGCCCCGCTTCAGGGCGACCGTCATCTACCCGGGAAGCACCTGGAAAGGAAACGTGATGCAAAATTCCGTGAACGGGACCTATGGCACCTTCATGGCATACAGGGAACAGCCTTACAGCTATGGCCTCACCACCACCGGCTACTTCCTGAGAAAACTGATGGATGAGTCACTGATAGATGTGAATGGTAAACCAAGCACCCAGAGCTGGGTGGAGATCCGCTACGCAGAGGTACTGCTCAACAAGGCCGAGGCTGCGTTCCGTCTCAACAAGATGAGCGAGGCGAGAGATGCAATGAACGAGGTACGTGCCAGGGTCAACCTGCCCGCCAAAAACTCCTCCGGCAACGAATGGTTCAACGACTACAGGAACGAACGGAAAGTGGAGATGGCATACGAGGGACACCTCTTCTGGGATATGAGGAGATGGGAGCTGGCGCACATCGAGTACAGCAACACCCGTGCCCACGGCTTCAAGATCGTCGGCGACAACTACGAGTACATTGATGTGGACTACCAGGACAGGGAGTTCTCCGCGAAGAACTACATCCTTCCGATTCCGGATGCGGAGCTGGCGAACAACTCACTGATTGAACAATACGACAGTTGGAAATAAACAAATATAATCATATGAAAAAAATATATTCAATCCTGGCGACACTGACTGCATTCCTGATCATTCTGAGCGGATGTCAGCAGGTAGAAGACCTCACACCTTCGGTGTCGCGCTTCGGGATCAATAGCCTGAATGCATCCTTTTACGGGGATGAGAGCTCAGAGAACAATTTCTCGAGCGAGATAGATTATGAGAACAACCTCATCACCGTTGTATTTCCCTACAACTATCCCCGCACCTCCAACAACGTGCTGACCATGGATGACCTGAAAAAGGTGAGAATCGAGGCAAATCTCGATGATAATGTTGTGGTCTCTCCACCGTTGCTCTACATGGATATGACAAAGGAGAACTTCGTCACCATAACAGACCAGTCCAAGACAAAAAAGGATTACAAGATTGTTGCTGAGATACGGAAAAGTGCTGAAGCGAAGATCACCGACTTCAGCCTGAACGCAGTTGGTATTTCCGGAATCATCGATGAAGATAACAAGACAATTTCGCTCATCTCGATTGAAGAGATCGGTGAGGTTCTAGCAGAGGTGACCATTTCTCACGGTGCCACCATCAGTCCCGACCCGACAACCACCGCGCTGAATTACGACCAGGATATAGCCGTGACCGTGACCGCTCAAAACGGGGTGGATAAGGTTGTCTACACTGTCCGCAAGGATGTGCCCAACAAGGTGGATCGGGGCATGCGCAACGGCAGTGCCAAGATCCTCTGGACGAAGAAGCTGCAGTCAGACCTGGGTATCACAACCCTGCACAACACCACCAGCCTCGCGGTAACGAAAGATTACGTGGTTGTGAACACCAGGAACGAACCCGGCATGCTGTTGGATCGTAAGACCGGTGCGAAGATGGGCACGATGCCCAACATGGGATCGATCCAGGGAGGCCTCACCAACTTCTTCGCCACGGCGGATGACAGTGACAACATCCTAGTCAGTAATCTGGCA
Organism: Proteiniphilum sp.; assembly: GCA_015478855.1. Taxonomy (GTDB): domain Bacteria; phylum Bacteroidota; class Bacteroidia; order Bacteroidales; family Dysgonomonadaceae; genus Proteiniphilum. Next base: position 261 of record JADMKJ010000068.1, on the reverse strand, counting down.
CCCAACGCCGGCACATATAAGGTATGGAGAATAAACGGCGTCAACGGTACCCCTGAACTCTATATTGACTGGTCAGCAAGCGGAAGCACAGCAATTGGTCGGAAACTCTCTGTGAAAGGTAATCTTGATGGGGATGCAATGATCACAGCTGCGCTTATGGGTAGTGCCATGAGTTATGCTCGCTGGCAGGTAAAAGGGGGCGTTCTTCAGTCACAAACACCGGAAATTATCGCCATCAGTGGCATTGGTGGATCCTGGGGG
>JADMKJ010000067.1 GCA_015478855.1 Proteiniphilum sp. | reverse complement strand
ACAGCACCCACACCCTCCACAGGACGACGGTGCAGGTCCTCACGTATCGCCTCCATATCTCCCTCCATCAGACATTTCGCCAGGTGAATCTTGCGGATCATCGCCGGCAGCACATGGCTCTTCTCCAGGTCAAAGTTATCGTTCGGCCCGTATAGGTTGGTCGGCATCACGGCGATGAAGTTGGTGCCGTACTGGATGTTGAAGCTCTCGCACATCTTTAATCCGGCGATCTTGGCAATCGCGTAGGGCTCATTGGTGTACTCCAGCGGTCCTGTCAGCAGTGCATCCTCGCTCATTGGCTGTGGTGCCTCTTTCGGGTAGATGCAGGTGCTGCCCAGGAAAAGCAGTTTTTTCACGTTATGCCTGTAGCTCTCCCCGATTACGTTGTTCTGTATCTGCAGGTTGCGGTAGATAAAATCGGCCCTGTAGGTGTTGTTGGCCATGATGCCGCCCACGTGTGCCGCGGCCAGGAAGACATACTCCGGCTGCTCCTCATCAAAGAAGCGGGCCACCGCCACGCTGTCCAACAGATCCAGTTCACTGTGTCTCCGCCCTATCAGATTGGTGTATCCCCTACTCTTCAGGTTCTCCCATATTGCCGATCCCACCAGTCCCCTATGTCCGGCAATGTATATTTTTGATTGTTTGTTCATATTTTTAGCTTTTAGCTGTAAGTCGTAAGTTGTAAGCCGTTAGCCGTTAGTTGTAAGCCTAAAGCTTTCCGCTTATTGCTAACTCCCGAACCGCTGCCCTTACCAAGCTTCCACCTCCGAAACTTATAGCTTATCGCTTACGACTTCCCGCTTATTGCTTATTGCTTATTACTTATTACTTCCCCCTTATTCTTGTTTCAATTTCTCTATAAAAGCAAACAACATCTTCTTCACCTCGTTAATCTGATCATTCAAAACGACATAAGCATCATTCGAGATGTAATGGAGATCGAGAGCCAATTGCATGCAATACTCCGTTTCAGTTGCAGATCCAAGGGAAAAATAAAGAAACCGTTTAAAATCCGCATCACTCCCTCGTCCACAGCCCTCGGCGATATTCAGTCCAATCGATGCAGCTGCCCTCCTGATCTGGGAGGTGATTCCGTACTGTTCTACTTTTGGAAATCCAACTGTCATTTTGTAGATCTCCAGCGTCAACTGATGGGATTTCTCCCACACCTTCAATTCCCTGAAATCTTTCATTTTGCATACAATTTCGTTAATCCATCTTTTTCAATAAACCTTCTGCCTCTGAATTTTCAACCTTCCACCTCCAAAACTTTCCAGCTAACCCCCAAACCGCTGCCCTTATCAAGCTTATACTTCCAAAGCTTACAGCTTATTGCTTATAGCTTATAGCTAACTCCCAGACCGCTGCCCCTACCAAGCTTCCATCTAAAAAGCTTACTGCTTATTGCTTATTGCTTACAGCTTATAGCTAACCCAAACCGCTGATCTTATCAAGCTTCCACCTCCGAAGCTCATTGCTTACCACTTACAGCTTACAGCTACCCCCCATACCGCTGCCCTTAACAATCTTCCACCTAAAAAGCTTATCGCTTATTGCTTCCTCACCTTCTCCATATCATGCCGCATCATCTGTTTCACCAGCTCAGTGAAAGGTGTTTTTGTCGGGTTCCATCCCAGCAGGGTACGTGCTTTGGTGGGATCGCCCAGCAGCTGCTCCACCTCGGCGGGACGGAAATACTTCCTATCCACCTCCACCAGGATGTTACCCGTGGCGATATCAATCCCCTTCTCTTCTATACCTGCTCCCTCCCATCGCAGGTCGATACCCGCTTCGGCGAAGGCCAGCGTGCAGAACTCCCGCACCGTATGCATCTCACCCGTGGCGATCACAAAATCCTCGGGGGTATGATGCTGCAGCATCAGCCACATGCACTCCACGTAGTCGCGCGCGTGGCCCCAGTCACGCCGTGCATCCATGTTACCCAGGTAGAGCTTGTCCTGTAGCCCGTGGGCGATGCGTGCGGCAGCCAGTGTGATCTTACGCGTGACGAAGGTCTCCCCCCGACGTTCGCTCTCGTGGTTGAAGAGGATACCGTTCACGGCGAACATGCCGTACGACTCGCGGTAGTTCTTCGTGATCCAGAAGCCGTATAGCTTTGCCACACCGTAGGGGCTGCGCGGGTAGAAGGGCGTCGTCTCCCGCTGCGGCACCTCCTGCACCAGTCCGAACAACTCCGATGTAGATGCCTGGTAAATCCGTGTCTTTTTCTCCAGGTTCAGTATCCGCACCGCCTCGAGCAGTCGCAGCGTCCCCACCGCGTCTGTCTGGGCCGTGTACTCCGGCACGTCGAAGCTCACCTTCACATGACTCTGTGCCGCGAGGTTGTATATCTCATCCGGCTGTACGGTCTGTATGATCCGTATCAGCGAGCTGGAGTCTGTCATATCGGCATAATGAAGGTTGACCTGCCTCTCCTGTTTCATGTCACGCACCCACTCATCGAAGTAAAGATGTTCAATGCGTCCCGTGTTGAAGGAGGAAGAGCGGCGCAGTGTGCCATGCACCTCGTAACCTTTTTCCAGCAGGAACTCCGCCAGATAGGATCCGTCCTGTCCGGTGATGCCGGTGATCAGTGCCTTTTTATTCATGTTGATGTTCGGTTTGAATTAATAAATAAAGTATAAAGATATGTTTTTTTATTCTCTTCCGATACGGGAATGCACAAAAAAAAGCCCGGCGTAATCCGGATGCTCTCTTTAGAAAAGAGAAGCGAATCGAAACGGATGTCCTCCAAAGCTTACAGCTAACCCCTTACCGCTGCCCTTAACAACATCCACCTAAAGGCTTACCGCTTACCGCTTATAGCTAACCCCCATACCGCTACCCCTACCAACCTTCCACCTAAAAAGCTTATTGCTTATTGCTTATCACTTACAGCCTTTCCCTAATCGGATCATCGTACTGCTCCTGCAGCCTTTTCAGCTCCTCGTGCAGTTCGGTGGTAATCTTTTCGTACCCCTCCTTGCCATAGAGGTTGTGCATCTCCGTCGGATCCTTCTCTAGGTCATAGAGCTCCCATGCGTCGATGTCATCGTAGAAATGGATCAGCTTGTATCGCTCTGTCTTCACGCCGTAGTGACGTTTCACCGCGTGTGACAGCGGATACTCGTAGTAGTGGTAGTAGAGCGACTTGCGCCAGTTCTTCGGCTCCCGTTTCTGTTCCATCAGCGGCAGCAGCGACACACCCTGCATATCTTCGGGCACCTCCAGGCCGGCCAGCTCCAGCATGGTGGGTGCGAAGTCGATGTTCTGCACCATTGCTTCAATCTCGCCCCTCTTCTTGAAGCGCTCCGGCAGCTGTATCACCAGTGGTGTGCTGAACGACTCCTCGTACATGAACCGCTTGTCGAACCAGCCATGCTCCCCCATGTAGAAACCCTGGTCGGAGGTGTAGATGATCACCGTGTTCCCGGTCAGCCCCTCCGCCTCGAGGTAATCCAGCACACGTCCCACGTTCTCGTCGAGCGACTGTACCGTCCTGGCGTAATCGCGCATGTAACGCTGGTACTTCCATTCGGCCAGCTCATTGCCCGTGAGGTCCGCCGCGTAGAAGGCGTCGATGATCGGCTGGTAGTGTGCATCCCAGGCGATCTTTTGTGCCGAGTCGAGGCGAGCGTACTCTCCCCGCTTGTAGGCGTTGGAGAGTCGGGTCTTCACGCTATCATGCACCATCTTCAGGTCATAGACGATATCCATGTCCTTGTCGATGCTCATCTTCTGTTGTTGCGCCGCCAGGCGCCCCTCATAGTCATCAAAAAAATTGTCCGGCAACTCGAAGATCTTATCTTCGTAGAGCGACAGGTGTGTCGTGTCGGCCATCCAGTTGCGGTGTGCCACCTTGTGGTGGAGGAAGAGCACGAAAGGTTTCTCCTTGTCGCGGTCGTTCTCGAGCCAGTCGATCCCCATGTCGGTGATGATGTTGGTGACGTACCCCTTGTAATGCTTTCTCCCCTCCGTGGTGATGAAGTCAGGGTTGTAATAGCTCCCCTGACCCGGCAGGATCTCCCAGTGGTCGAAGTTGGTGGGGTCGCTGTCGAGGTGCCACTTGCCGATCATGGCGGTCTGGTAACCACCTCTTTTAAGAAGCTCCTGCACCGTTTGTTGTGAGCCGTCGAAGGTTGTGACGTTGTCCAGCTTGCCATTCTTGTGGCTGTGCTTGCCGGTGAGCAGGCAGGCGCGGCTCGGACCCGAGATGGAGTTGGCCACGTAGGCGTTTCGGAAGATGACCCCGTTATCGGCGATCCTATCCAGGTTGGGCGTCTCGATGTGGCGGTTGTCGTAGCAACTCATCATCTGCCGTGTATGATCGTCCGTCATGATGTA
>JADMKJ010000066.1 GCA_015478855.1 Proteiniphilum sp. | reverse complement strand
ATCTTCATCGCCTCCTCACCGCGAATAGAGACATACTCATCGTGGGGGATACCATTGTAGCTATCCCACTCCCAATGTGCCGACCAGCCGTGCATCAGCAGCAGGCCACACTCGTCGGCCATCTCCAGGAGGGTGCGGTTTCTTCCCCAGAATCCTTCCAGTCGGAGCGAGTTAAGATTCATATGTTTGGCATATTTCACCATTGCCTTCACCTTCTCGTCGCTGTCGCCCAGGAAGATGTCATCCACCCACCCGGCACTGCGCAACATCACCTTCTGTCCGTTCACCATGAAGCCGCGGTATCCCGCCTCGTTCCAGTAATCCTCTATTTCACGTATACCGAAGCGGAACGACTCACTGTCGCTCTCCCGCTCACCCACCATGGCGGTCAGCGTCAGGTCGTAGAGCGGTTGCTCACCCATGTTGTTGGGCCACCATAGCCTCGGATTGGTCAACTGCAGCTCACCATGATCGCCAGGTTTGAAGCAGACTTCTCGTGTCTCATTCGGTTCGAGCAGCACCTGTTGTGTAAGGGTGACACCGTTGAACGCCGCGGTAAGGGTGGTTTGCTGTGGTTCGTCGGTCTGGTTGGTCAGTTCAGTTGTGAATGTCACCTCGGCCCGCTGCAGGGTCATCTTGTCCAGGGTGGTCACCACGTTGGAGTGGCTCATGGAAACGGGGCCGGTATGGGTGAGCAGCACGCCCCGCCATAAGCCCATCAGCTGGTCGGGTGGCGTGGGGTTCCAGTCCACGAATCCCATTGATACATCCACGCCGAAGACAGGAGGAATCACCTCCACCGCCAGCAAGTTGGCACCTCTCTTCAGATGCCGGGTGATATCAAGGTCCCAGATGCCATATGACCCCTGCAGGGTATCGGCAGAGGCGATCAGGGTGCCGTTGAGCCATATGTTGGCTTTGTAGTTGATCCCCTCGAAGGTGAGCCGGTAGAAATCGGATTTCCCCAGGGCATCAATCTGCAATTCCCTGCGGTACCACCAGGGCACCTGGTAGGGTTTCCTGTCCATCTCTTCCAGTACCCCCGGAGCAAAAATATCCGGAAAGAGCTCGTTCTGCATCAGTCCATGCATCACGGTGGCAGGCAGTGTCACCGGGTAGCCGGCAGTGCGATCAAAACCGGGCGATGTGATCAGGACACCATCGCCAGTCACCGAAGCGGAGGAGAAGATCCTCCACCCCTCATTTAGATAGCTACGCTTTTGGGCATTCACCCGATCTGCCTTACATGCTACCAGGGTGAGCATCACCGGTATCAGCAAAAGCCATTTTTTCACTAGAAAAACCATAATCGTGATTATTTTGATAAGTGTAAATGTGTGTGTCCATACAGAGAGCTGCAGCACCGAGAATCCCAGCATTTTCAAGCTCCGAGGTCAGTATCTGCAGCTTGCTGACCGACCTGGGATAAGTGAAATTCGTAAGATCCTCCCGCATGGCCGTCTCAAAGAGGGGAAATGATCGCGCGATGGCACCGCCGAAGATGATTGCCTGCGGGTCAAGTACGAGCAGGATAATCTTCACCATCGCTGCCAGGTGGATGCCGTACTCGTTCCATAGCGCCACCGATCGCTGATCCCCCTCCAATGCAGCAAGTGCCACCTCATGAGCCGTCTTCCCCTCAACGCGTGTGAAGAAGCGGCTCCCACAATATTCTTCCAGGATGGAATCGAGATAGGGAATCTCCCCAAACTCACCCGATCCGCAGTTGGCATCCTCAAGCAGACGATGCTGCTGGATGATGCCTCCCCCCACCCCGGTACCCAGGGTGATGCCCACGAAATGCTCAAAGCCACTCCCTTTGCCGAAGATCTTCTCCCCATAGGCAAAGCAGTTGGCATCATTACCCAGGTGCACCGGCAAATGAAAATCCATTTCCAGGATTGCTTTCAGGTGCACCTCTTCCCAATCACGTATATTCTGTACGTTATATACCACACCTTTCATCCGGTCCACCACGCTTGGCACACCGATACCAATGGCGGTGGTATCATCGTTTCTCAGTTGTCGAATCATCTCCCTGACCTGGTTGATCGTCACCTCTCCCCCTTCGTCAGCCCTGGTATCCAGTGCCACCTGCTCCACAATCCGGTTACCGCAAATCCGCCCTCCCTTGATTGTGGTTCCACCGATATCTATCCCCAATATATTTCCCATAGCTCTTTTGTTACTTCAGAAATCTCATTCGAATGCAACTATCACTGCTTTACTCAACTTATAATTGCAACTAGTTGCATCCTCCATTCTTAAATATTTTTAAATGCTCATATCTTCCCGGCAATCCTACACAGTATCAATCCATATTATTATACCTTTATTCAATTATTTGTGTCATATTTTTAGAAAGGGGTTCATGACCTGCTTTTCATTTTGTTTTGCAAACGTAACACATATTTTCATATCACACAACAAAAATGCAATATTTTTTATATATTTTTTTTTGTTGCTTTTTGTTGCATTAAAACACCCGGATCTCTCCGGACGTTGTTGTATTTAAACGTCTGCACGTTAGTGTGTTGTTACATTGTGAATGTAATGACTTTACTTTTCCACTTCAAATCAACACTTCTTTCAATAAAAAATCAGTAATGTACAAATGGACCACACCCCCTATTGCATCTTTCCGGAATTCGTCCATCGTGACCACATATTTCGGATGCGGATCACCGACAGACAATCCAATATTCCACCGATCATCCGGTCACGGTTACCCATGGTCGAAACCTCTCTATTGATTGCCTCGAGAAGCGACAACCATGCTTTTGCCCTATCGACTGAAGATCAAACGGCTGAATACCTTACAAATGCATATTGAACCGGAAACGAAAGATGGATATCTCTTGTTCAGGTATCTGAAGCCTTTTGGCAACCTTTTCCCAGTTGTTGAGTGAGCCTCTTACCTGATGCAGAATCTGGTCTGCTCTCTTTCGATCAATCAGATATTCCTCAGAGGCATCTAGTAGAATATCCGGATTTGATTCGTTTGAATTGGATGAAATAAGGAGACTTTGGTGATCATCGAGCGTGGGATTTACATCATATACCGGTGAAAGGGTCCAACCTCTTGGCGTTAACAGGAATCCATGATTACGGAAGTGATCATCTGAATTACCCACAAAGATGTTGAACAGGACACGCCTGTAGAGTTCCTCCAGATTTGAATGCACATCGGTGCATCCCCGTACAATAAAGTCCACGATATCAGGATAACCTTTTCCGCTTGTTGCATTGTCACCATCTTCAAATCCCAATAGTGTCATCGCGGATGCAAAATGAATACGTTTATTGGCTGGTGAACGGTCGAAACGTTTTGATAAATAGGTGTGATATCTCCCTCCCATGTCTATTGCTTTGCTCGGTGCCGTGTGGATGCCTGCACTTTTCGCCAATAGATTGCATAGATGTTCCCAAAGTCCCACATCATAGGTATCGTTAATGGATGGGAATTTGGCGATACCGTAATCCACCCATACGTGAGAAATCATCGATCCCTGTGAGATAATCGAAAGAAGATAACTTCCTGAGCGGACGTTTTTCTTCAAGTGCAAGAATTTGCTCCCGCTTGTTGATCAATGTACGACCCCATCGGTCTGGCAATGCATCTGAAAAGCATCCGAAGATCTCTTTCCCGGGTTGTGTATATTGTGGTCCGGGGTAGTTGTTTATATCTGCGCTTATTTGAATTGAAGTGTGGTTTCTTAACCACTCTGAGTGAAACTCAAATCCATAACTGTCGGAACCACGAAGTTTTTCGTAGCTCAGTGTACCGATGAGTTCAATTTCTTTCAACCAATCGAAATCAGCATAGACCAGTAATCTCAGCATGCTTTACTCTTTTTTTGATGCACGTTGGCGGGGTTTGAGACGAAGGTCTTGCAGGGCTTTTCCCATGGCGTCATCCCTGGCCAGGAGGAGGATATCCTCTTCCAATTGAAGCGCATAGAGCACCCTGAGATAGATACCCATGGAGACAGTGGGTAACCCCTTTTCGACGCGTGACACCGATAAGTCTGATACGGTTGCACGTTCTGCCACCTGCGATATCGAGAGGTCGCGCCGGAGTCGCGCCAACCGTATTTGTTCGCCTGTTATTTGTAAGTTTACTTGCAGTTTGCGGGGAAGCTTGGTTCCCATTGTATTTTTTGCCATAACTTTAACCCTTCATATAATTTGCAAATATACGATATATTATATATTATACGATAGGTTATGGTTGAAAATACTACAATTACAATGCTTCTTTCAATAAAAAATCAGTGATGTGCAAATGAACAACTCCTTCTATCGCATCTTTCCAGAATTCGTCCATCGTGACCACATATTTCGGATACTGATCACCGACGGACAACAGATTCCCAAATTCTCTTGCTACTGTTTCCCGGTTA
>JADMKJ010000065.1:377-4415 GCA_015478855.1 Proteiniphilum sp. | reverse complement strand
CGCATACCAGCTTGAGGGTGTTACTTGACCGGATCGAAATGCTTTCTTCCGATGAGCAGCAACTATTTATCTCGACTCACAGTACCTACGTGCTGAACAGGCTTGGCCTTGACGCCCTGCACTTACTGACTCGTAACCAAGTGTCGAAGATTACTGATCTTTCCCCGGATACCGTGCGTTACTTCCAGCGTTTGCCGGGTTACGACACCTTGCGCTTGGTGCTGGCCAGAAAGGTTGTTTTGGTCGAGGGGCCTTCGGATGAAATAATCTTCGAACGAGTATTTTTTGATCTGTTTCAACGGAAGCCGATGGATGCTGGGATTGATGTCATCAGCATGCGAGGGCTTGCTCTCGCACGCTGTCTGGAATTGTGCCATACGATAGACAAGCCAGCCGCGGTGATGCGAGACAATGACGGAACAGAGCCAGATGAGTTGAGAGAGCTGGTCAAAGGCTGGCTTGATGGCGAGAGGCGAGAGCTATTCATTGGGGCAGTGGCCGATGGTCATACCCTTGAGCCGCAATTGATAAATGCGAATGGTGAGAAGCATCTGAGGGAGGTTTTAGGGATTGCTGATCGGGCAAATTTGAATACATGGATGACACGCGAGAAGACCGAAGGAGCGTTACTTATCGCAGAGTCAGACAAGGCTCTGACGGCACCGGGGTATATGAGTGCTGCTGCGGAGTTTATCTTCAATGCCTAACTACCTTACCTTGGCGGTGGCAGGCGGGCGCAAGACACAAGGCCTGGTAAATCACTGCCGGTCGTTACCCTCAGAGCGTAAGGTTGCATTATTGACTTTCACCCAAACGAACCAGCAAGAGGTCAGGTCGCGCCTGGCTGCTCAAGCGGGCCATGTCACTGGGGTGGAAGTGATGGGGTGGTACACTTTTCTGCTCAGACACTTTGCCCACCCGTTCCTACGTTTCAAGCTTCCCGGTGAGCGAGTAGGGGGTTTCGATTTTGACGGACGCCCAAACAGGTTCGCCCAAGGCAAGAACAGATTTATGGCTTTTGGCAACCGCATCTATGGCTGTGAGTTAGGTCGGCTCGCTTTTGAATTGATGGAAGCGACCCCAGTGCTACTACACCGACTAGAATGTATCTATGATGAAATTCTGATTGATGAGGTGCAGGATCTTGCCGGCTATGATTGGGAGATTTTGCAGGCGCTACTGCACTCAAGAATTGAGGTGCGGTTGGTAGGGGACGTGCGCCAGGCTGTTCTATCCACTAATCCACGGGGGCTTAAAAACAAACAGTTTGGTTATGCCGCATCGTTGGAATGGTTCCGGGATCGCGAGGCTGAAGGCTGCCTGAGCATCACCTATGCAACGATTACTTATCGGTGTAGGGAAGAAGTCGCGACCTTCTCAGACAGTATTTTTGATGCGAGCTGGGGCTTTCCAGGTACAGTCTCGGAGAATAATGATGAGACGGATCATGACGGTGTCTACCTAGTGCACACCGAGCACGTCCATGAGTATCTCGCTCGGTACAACCCCCAATGCTTGCGGAACAGTATAAGTACGGCAAAGCATCTGGATCTTCCGTTCCAGAATTTCAAAGGGGTGAAAGGTGCCACCTTTGAGCGCGTACTGATTGCTCCTACCAAGAACATAGAACATTTTATCAAGAAGGGGACGCCTTTGGAGGCGACAGCCGCTGCGGCGTTTTACGTTGCGGCCACCCGTGCAAAGCAAAGCCTCGCCATCGTTATAGATCAGCCGGGGAAATCTCAACTGCCATATTGGACACCCTGATTTTGACTGATCGCAACTTTGATAACACGTACCTTGGGCACTTTTGGCTAGCTCATTTGGATGAGGCGAGTGCAGTAGATGGAGTGATGGAACTCAACAAGGATGGTGCAACTGTCCTGCTCCGTGCTCGTTTGGGGGATGAAACGCTGGATGACTCGACTATTTTTGCCCGTCTGCAAGGAAGCTGCACTCAGGCCACGCTTTTAAATTGTTTCAGTTCTTGGGAGCTAGATGCGAAAGGGGCGGTGTTGTTGTCTCGTGTAGATTCAACACTGGCGGCGATGGGGTCTCTCAGAGAAGACATAGGAGCCTATTGTTGTGAATTTCGTGTTCCAGGCAGCGAAAAATGGTTAAACGATAGCTGCTTTGATTTGGAAATCGGGGAAGGCGGTGAAATGCATCTTCATTTCAAGGCGCTGGAATCATTCGAATCTGACTTGATCAATGGCTTGAAGTTGGAGCGGATCTACAGGGCGCTAATCGCAGGTGCGCGTAGTGGTACTGAAAAATACGAAATAGTTAGAAGGATGATTTATAGGGTTAAGTCTGAAAGTCGTATGACGCTTGATGACTATTGGAGCAAGATGATCAGGCTGAGGCGGTTGTTTGAGTTTTTGATGCGGCGCAGTTTGACTTGTGAAGAAATTAAGCTATACGAAGTCGCGCCCATAACGAGTTATGAACCAGACATTGGTATTCACCATGCGAAGTTGTCATTACCGGAAAACAGGAGTGAGATAAACAAGCACGATTTTCTTGTTCACTCTCACGATGTGAAAGGTGGAATCAATGAGCTGGTGGTAAAATGGATGGCTTTTATCGAAAAATACCCGGCTCCGCTCGATCACTACTTTCACGCGTTCGACCGCCAGCACAAGGATCCTGTGCTGCACTTTGTCTGGAACGTGGCTGCGTTAGAAGAGCTGCATAAAATGCGTTTTGGGAGGAAGCTTCCTGGCAATAAGTCTCACAACTTGATTGATCAGCTAAAAGCGATGAGGGAGCGGTGGATTGGTGCCTTCCACAAAATGCCATCCGATGAGGTTCTCACGCACATCAAGGACAGCCGTCACTACCATGCTCACGCAGCAGCAGATCTCCGGGATAAGGCCGCGAAAGGATGGTGGCTGTTTCGGTATGGTGATTTTTTGATGGCGCTATCCAATCTTGAAATTTTGTCGCATCTCGGCTTCACAAAACAGGAGGCGATAGCCCTCACTCGGCATAACCATTGGATGAGAGAAGCCCTGGATCTGACCATATACCCCGGATCTGATGACTAATTTCGGTGAGATCATGCTATGTTGCGCCAGTTTATATAATCGGAGCGAGCTTTTGAGAAAGTTGACCTAGCGCCTCTCTTCTTTCATCAAAGTAGTCGTGGCGGTTATAAATGCCCTCCACTCCTTTCAGCTTATGATTCAGGCAGCGCTCAGCTATATGGCCTGGTATGCCTATCGACGCCAAGAGGCTTCTACAGGTGCGTCTTAAATCATGAACAGTAAAGTGTTCAAGGTCGCCCATTCTGTTTTCAGGCTGCACAGCCCTGCCGGGTTCTCTACCAAACAGGCTTGATATAGCTCGATTCAAAGTATCTTTGCCCATGTGCGGTGTTTTGCTTGCTCTTCTGTTTGGAAAGACGTAGCCAGAGTCGCAGGCGCGGACTTTTAGTTCGTTTAACCACTCTACGGATAAATCCGGTAATGGGATATCAATGGCTACGCCTGATTTGCTGCGATCACTGGGTAAGTACCACACCTTACTATTGAGATCGAACTCGCTCCATTTGGCTTCAGTTAACTCGCTTTTTCTAACGCCTAGCAATACTAAAAGTGCGCATGCCAAATAGTTGTCGCGTGTAAAGCTGTCTGATTCTTCTCTGAATCTATTAAAGGTAAAACTGAGCTCTTTTATTGTTAAAGCTCTATCTCGGCTTTTCTCAATGCCGCCAGCATCACTCACTGTAAAGGCACTGGCTGGATTGCTGGAGACGATGTCCAGCTTTATGCCGTGGTTAAACAGCTGTTTGCAATACAGCAAGGCGTCATTGGCGATAGTTGGGCGATTGCTTTCGGTAATGTTCCGCAGGATCTGTCGTATATCACGAGCCGTTACGGCCTCTGGTTGCATCTGCCCGATAACCGGTGCGATGTCCTTGGAGTAAATGCGAAAGGGTATCAGGTGGTGTTTCAAGCGCTTGATATTGCCTTCATGCCAGTCTGCAAACAGGTCATCCACGCTGCGGATGGAGTCGTGCTTGGCTCGTTGTTT
>JADMKJ010000065.1:0-367 GCA_015478855.1 Proteiniphilum sp. | reverse complement strand
CGTTGTTTTGCGACAAGAGGATCGAGGCCTTCACGGTGTTGCTTCATCTTGAGCGCAGCTTCCGTTCTTGCGTCAGCAAGGGACAGGTCGTCAACCCTGCCCAGGGTCATTTCCTTGCGCTTTTTATTGGATGTGAAGCGCAGCATCCAATAAGCCCGACCGGCTTTCGGCACTACCAGATAAAGACCACCACCGTCTGAAAAGCTCCCAGGTGCGCCCTTGGTTTTTGCGCTCACGCTCTTGGTTGTTAATTTGCTCATTTCTCACTCCAAAGTACCCACCACTCATGTGCTTGGAGATACTAACATACCCACCATTTCACCCACCAGTTTTTCAAGGATGGTGGTGGGTATCTGTGGACTTGTGT
>JADMKJ010000064.1 GCA_015478855.1 Proteiniphilum sp. | reverse complement strand
CGGCAACCATCTCTACGTAGGCAACAACATTCCCTCTTTTCCATTCGTTGGGTTTATCATAGCCGTTTAAGCTGGCCACATCAAGTAATTGATTCACCAGGTTGGAGAGATTGCGTCCCTGCCGTTCAATGGCTGAAAGATAAGTAGAGGCGTTGTGATTATGCAGATCACGCTGTTCCTGCAGTTGTCTGGTTAAACCCAGGATGATGGTGAGCGGCGTACGGAATTCATAGCTCACTTTCGTGTAGAAATCGGAACGCAGCTGATCGGCATGATGCGCGGTGCGGATATTCCTGGAGTGTTGGAGATAATGATACCCCAACAGGATTATCAGTAGTAACAATAACAGGATTAATAACAGCCGGCCGATCATCATCCCGGGTCCGGAAACATTAAACAGGATATTTAGCAGGAGATTAAGATCAATCATCATTTTTTTGTTTCAATGACAGAGTAGCACTATAACATCTCGCGTTAAAATGATTCTTTCCCTTTCCGGAAGCTCATCACACCTGGTCCGGCAATGGTCTGTTAGCACAAAAGGAAACCTCTATTTCTGCTGCAATATTAGCATTATTTTTATTAAGAAACAAAAAAAAGATCTTTTCTGTGAAAGAATGTGATGATTTTTCTCAATCCGGATGGTGGATGGGTCGGATGCGTGAATTAATTAATACGGCAGGTGAGCGAAAGATTTAGCATAGGCCACCAGTTTAACATACTTCGTGAAACCGGTAAGTCCTCCTCCTCAATCAGACTGTCGAGCCAATCCTGTCCCCCTTCATTCACGTTGTTGCTCTCAAGCCTGTATTTACCCTGATAGACCATGCCCAGTTCAAATTTAAAACCGACACGGTTATTGGGGATGGTTCGTCCCAGGCCGAGGCCGATATAGGGCTTGATGCTGTTTCCCATCAGTAGTTTTCCATCGAAGGTGCCGTCGTTGTTGGGGCGGATCACAATGTCCTCATATTCAAATTCAGGATTCTCTCCCAACTGATCTTTTATTTGCTGATAATCTCTGATGAGCCCATTTGCCGAGATACTGTTTGATCCGAGATAGAATCCGCCGGTCAGACAAAAGATACTGTTGCGCATGGGGTAATAGTCGAGCAATGCTTTGAAGTTGGGGAACGTAATACTTGCTTCTGATATCTCACCTTCAACGGTCATCTCATAACCCTCCAAAGGTTCTGCCGTGGTCTCTAATGTTAATGCCTCCCTGTGGGTGTAGGTGAGATAGTCGAAGCCTGCTCTCAATCTAAGGTGGGGATGAAGTGAAGTGGCTGCCTGTGCACCTACACCATATAAACCGGCATTGATCCCTACAGCCCATGTTTGAAAGGGGCGATCCTGTGATTTCAGCGAGAAAATAGACAAAGCGCAGAGGAAGAGAATGAGCTTGATTTTCTGTTTCATATGGGTAATGATTAATCGTAATAAAAATATATCACCATTTGTAACAAGTATTGCGTAATTTTGTTTTAAATTAACGCTTTTTTTTGGAGGGAAATAATATTTTTTTATCCTCGTAACTGGAGACTGTTCCGGGGTCAATGAAAAATAGACGCACATACCCGGTTTTTCCTGAAAAATAGGTATGTTTGCACTCTCAAATAATAGAACTATATGAAGAAAAGTATTGAAAAGATAATTCTGTCATTGTTACTGGTCGGCGGATTGTGCGCATGTGATAAGGGGAACAGCTTCAGGATAGAAGGGAGCATCACAGATGCTGATGGTGATACGCTCTACCTTGAACACCGTGCTCTGGCGGGGGTGGCTCTGCTTGACTCCGTGATACTGAAAAACAACGGGTCGTTCGCGTTCAAACAACCTGCACCACCAAACCCGGAATTTTATCAGCTCCGCCTGGGAACCCAGACAGTAGCATTTGCCGTTGATTCCGTGGAAACATTGAAAGTGGAGGCCACTGCTACAGATCTGTACAGATCGTTCACAGTGTTGGATTCACCTGCCAACGATCAGCTAAGAAGGGTTGACGCAATGGTACTTCTTACTGCACAAAAAATCACCGACCTTGAGGAGAGCCATAAAGCAGGAACGGTGGATGATCTTGCTTTTCTCTCACAACTTGATACAACGCTGATTGATTACAAGGCTGCGATAACTCCGATCATTCTTGGGAACCCTTCAAATGCCGCGGCCTATTATGCCGTTTTTCAGAAGATAAATGACTATCTGATTTTTGATCCTTTCAGTAAGCAGGATTATCCGATGTTCGGCGCAGTAGCCACCTCGTGGAACCGGTTTTATCCCGATACGGAGCGATCGAAGCATCTGTATGAATTCACGATGAATGCACTGAAAACCAGAAGACAGCAGGAGCAACAGGCGAAACTGCTTGAAAGCGCACCGGTGGAGACAGGTACGGGTTTGCCCGATATTGTTTTGCAGGAAGTGAACGGTGAGAGGGTTGCACTCTCCTCGCTGATAGGAAAAGCGGTGCTGCTCGATTTTGTGGTTTACAATGCCGATTTCTCACCCGGGCACAATATAGCGCTCAATACCATTTACAGACAATACCAGTCACGAGGGTTTGAAATCTACCAGATCTCCTTCGATTCTGATGAGCATTTCTGGAAAACATCTGCCGACAATCTACCCTGGATTACAGTACGTGATCCACAATCGGTCAATGCCCGTCTCCTCTCGATGTACAACGTGAGAGAGATTCCTACTGCATTCATCCTGAACCGGGAAGGAGATATTGTGGCGCGTATTGAAGATTATAAACAGTTGCCGGAGGAGCTGAATAAGGTGTTGTAAAATATTATTCCGATAATTTGTATATTTCGATATTGTTATTTATCTTTGTGGTAATTACATCATGGAAAAGAGGGAGTTCCGGTCTTGAACAGCGAGGCCGGAATTCTTTTTCTTTGTATTCGGTGTTCACAACTTTAAAGATGGAGAATTATTAATTATGACTGTGACTTACATGACCGAAGAGGGTCTTCGGAAGTTGAAAGAGGAATTGAAGGAGCTGGAATCAGTTCAACGACCCGAGATATCAAGGCAGATTGCAGAAGCCAGAGATAAGGGTGACCTGTCTGAAAATGCAGAGTATGATGCTGCCAAGGAGGCGCAAGGGATGCTTGAAGGTAAGATCGCTCAATTAAAGAGTCTGATTGCCAGCGCCCGGCTGATTGATGAGAGCACCATCGGCACCGATAAGGTGCAGATCATGAACAGGGTGACCCTCAAAAACCTTAAGACAAAGAAGCTGATGACCTACACATTGGTTTCTGAGAACGAAGCTGATCTGAAGAACGCGAAGATTGCCGTCAACACTCCTATTGCACAGGGGCTGATGGGTAAAAAAGTAGGCGACGTGGCCGAGATCACCGTGCCTTCGGGTAAGCTGACCCTTGAGATCATCGAGATTTCTATTTAACTTTACTGTTATGGCTACCATTTTCAGCAGGATTATTACAGGTGAGATACCTTCATACAAGATAGCAGAAGAGGACCGCTTCTTTGCATTTCTCGATATCAACCCCATGGCAAAGGGGCATACGCTGGTGGTTCCTAAACAGGAGACCGATTACCTTTTCGATCTGGATGATACCCTTCTGTCAGAGATGATGCTATTTGCCAAAAAAGTGGCAAAAGCAATCGAGGCAGCTGTTTCATGTGAGCGGGTTGGTGTGATGGTAATCGGCCTGGAGGTACCACACGCACATATCCACCTGATACCGATAAACAGAGAGGGCGACATGAACCTGGCAAACCCGAGAGTGAACCTCTCAAATGAGGAGTTCGAAGAGATCGCCGCAAACATTCGTTCCTGTTTTGCATAATCCGCGAACATTCGTACCTGTTTTGCTTAATCATTAGTGATTTCATTCTTTATTTTACGTCGGAGTACCGGTTGATTGCGGCGTTTTTCTTAGTTTACCTGAAGAGCTCTTCTTTGACCTTTTATCCCATCCTGTTATGTAATATAATTAACAAATGCCCCTTTCATGATCAATAAATTCAATAAGCTTCCGGTCCGGATTAATTGCCAATAATTACAATTAATTTATTATAATTAAGACAAATCCCCTATTATATAGTTAAAAAAAAGAAATATTCACATAATATAGTGGATTTTTTTTGTTTTCCCGGACTCATGGTGCTATATTGTTTCTTATAAGCTTATACCTATATCAAGAGATCTATACTAATTAAACAATTTTGAATGGATGACAATGTTAAGTATTGTTGTTTTTCGCGTAATTATTAATAAATATTTTAACTTAATTCAACATGAAAGTATGAAACGAAAAATGGTAAACGTATTAAGGGTGGCAGTGCTTATTGCATTGTGGGCATTCTCCATTGCTTCATTTGCACAGAACATCACTGTCAGGGGTACTGTGAGAGATGCAGGGGGACAGTCACTAATTGGTGTGACGGTGATAGTTCAGGGAACGAGCACCGGTACAGTAACTGATATGAATGGTGTCTTTCTGCTGCAAGATGTAGCACCCCGCTCATCGCTGGAAATATCTTATGTGGGGATGCAAACCGAAATAGTTCCGGTGGACGGACGTACTGAGATTGATATTGTATTGAAAGATGATACAGAGGTGCTGGATGAGCTGATCGTAGTAGGTTATGGACAGCAGCGACGACGGGAGATCACTGGTTCGATCACCAACGTTTCCTCTGAGAATTTTAATAAAGGTGTGACGCGTGATGCAGCCGACCTGTTACAGGGAAAAGTGGCGGGGTTAAACATCACCACACCCTCGGGTGATGTGACGGTTGGTTCACGTATACGCCTGAGAGGTGTATCCACGTTGCAGAACGACCAGGGGCCTTTTATCGTGATTGACGGTGTCCCCGGAGGTGACCTGCAGACGGTTGCTCCTCAGGATATTGAATCTATCTCAGTTTTGAAAGATGCTTCCTCTGCTGCAATCTACGGATCCCGTTCTGCCGGAGGTGTGATACTGATCACTACCAAAAGAGGATCAGGGGTAAGAACTGCTGTCTCCTATGATGGGTATATGGCAGTCTCCACGCTGGCGAATAAACCCGACCTGCTTACTGCCGGTGAGTGGCGTGACTATGCAAAGGAAACAGACAGAGACACTTCGGTATATGATAAATATGGTGCCAACACGGACTGGTTCAATGAGATCACCCGTACCGGAGTGACCCAAAACCATAATATCTCACTCTCGGGAGGCGGTTCTACCAATAACTATCGTGCATCGTTCAACTATTTAACCCGTGAGGGGGTAGTCAGGGACAATGATCTGGACCGGTACAATTTCCGCTTTCAGTTGCAGCAGCGAGCCATTAATGACCGTCTGCGTATTGGTCTGACCGGTTCGGCCACCATGGGTGAATGGCATGAGGCTAACAGGTACAACTTTGTGTTGGCATACAACATGTTGCCTGTATATCCGGTTAAACTGGATGATAACCAGTGGTTCGACACCAGGGAATATGACCAGGGCAATCCTGTTCGAAACCAGACTTATAATGAGAACCTGAGAAAGAATATCCATTTTTACGGTTCAGGTGATCTGGTCTTCACACTCATGGAAGGATTGGATATCAAGACATTGTTATACAAAGACCGTCAGACAGAAGAGAGGAGTCAGTACAATCACTCCGAAACGGAAGCAGGACGTAACGACGGAGGTTATGCCCTCCGTGAAAACAGGATATGGGATAAACACCTGATGGAATGGTTGCTTGAATATACCACTAATTTCGATAGTGGTGACCTGCACCGATTGAATGCCATTGCCGGTTACTCATGGGAAGAGAATGAATACTCTTTTATGAAAGCAGCCAATCGCAATTTTACTACCGACCTGCTTGGTGCCAATAACCTGGAGTCCGGTCAGGGATTGCGTCCCAATGATGTAGGCTCAGCAAGAAATATGAGCCGTCTGATTTCTTATTTCGCACGTGCTCATTACAGTTACAACCAACGCTATATGGTTACCGCCACCATACGTCGTGATGGTTCTTCCAAGTTCGGTGCCAATCACAAGTGGGGTACTTTCCCTTCGGTCTCTGCAGCATGGGCTGTCTCTGAAGAAGCATTCATGAACAACATCACCTGGATGAATGATGTGAAACTTCGCGTGGGTTATGGTGTCACAGGAAATCAGGCAGGCCTTGATCCTTATAAAACACTGCAGCTTTATGGTACCAGTGGTACCTATTACGACAACGGTGCATGGCTCACAGCCTATAAGATCAGTCAGAATGCCAACCCAAACCTGAAATGGGAAGAGACCTCCATGTTCAATATCGGACTGGACTTCTTTCTTTTCAATGAGAGGGTAAACGGTACCATTGAATGGTATGACAAACGTACCAAAGATATGCTATACACCTACCGGGTACCTACTCCTCCCTATTTACATGAGGAGATGATGGCCAACGTAGGAGACATGAGAAATACAGGTGTGGAGCTGGCGCTTAATTTTGAAGCTGTCCGGTCACGGAATTTTAACTGGACCACTTCGCTTACGCTGGCACATAACAAGAACGAGATTACCAGTCTCTCCGATGATGTCTATACGACCAGCCGCATCATGGTGGGTGACGCATGGGTACGCGGCGGCTCAGGCCGTACAACCCATGTGGTGGAAGAAGGTTATCCTGTGGGGCAGTTCTACGGTCCTGAATTTGTGAGAATTGACGATGACGGGAAATATGTTTTCCGCAATAAGGAGGGTGAAGAGGTGAATTCGGTCACTGCCGAAGATTACACCTATATAGGCTCAGCACAGCCTGATCTGACGTTCGGCTGGAACAATCAGTTCAACTATAAAGCCTTTGACCTCTCCTTCTTCTTCCGTGGTACCGTGGGAAACAGTGTGTTGAACATGGGACGCATGACCTATGGCCACCCGGGATACCTTATCGGGGCAAATGCACTGAATGACCCTCTTATATATGAACTAAAGGTGGTGCCCGAGTACTCCTCACTCTATGTGGAGGATGCTTCGCATTTGCGTCTCGAGAACCTGTCACTGGGGTATACTTTCAAGACAGAGGGTATTGACTGGCTGAACAGGGCCAGGGTATATGCCACGGGACAAAACCTGTTTATCCTCACCCGCTACAAGGGACTTGATCCGGAGGTGGATGAGAACAGGAACAACGGCCTTGCTCCGGGAGTGGAAGACCGCGAGTACTATCCCAAGGCTCGTACATTTTCCGTAGGTATCAGTCTCACTTTCTAATTTTAAAAACAGACGAAAATGAAAAAAATAGTTCAATTATCATTGATGGGATTACTGTTCACTCTTCTTGGCGGGATCATCTCCTGTACCAATCTCGATGAAACAGTGTACGACACCATCCCGGCAGACCAGTTCGGGAAAAAGCCGGCTGAGATTAATGCGATCATCGCTCCTATTTATAAAACGCTGAAGAGTGTATGGCCCGGTGATATTTTCCTTCTCTCGGAACAGACAGGTGATATGGCAATAACCCCTACCAGGATAGGGGGTGACTGGTGGGACGGTGGTGTTCATATGGATATGAAACTACATCAGTTCCAGGCACGAAACGGACTGATCAGAGGAGCGTGGAACGCCAGCATGTCGGGTATAACCACCTGCAACCAGATCTATGCAACCATCGCTGAGACGGAGATGGACGAGGCGCTGAAGGAGCGTACGCTGGCGGAAATACGGGGTGTACGTGCCTACTGGTTTTATATGCTGATAGATTATTTCGGAAATGCTCCCCTGGTGGATAACTTTGAAAGCACCGAGTTGCCGGAAATGTCGTCACGACAGCAGCTCTACGATTTTGTCATCACCGAGTTGAATGAGATCAAGGATGCGTTGCGCGAGGATGTAACGGGTGAAAGCTACGGCAAATTTACCCGGGGGACTGCCTACACGCTGTTGGCAAAGATGTACCTCAATGCGGAAGTCTGGTCCGGCACACCCAACTGGCAGGGCGTGGTGGAGGCGTGTGACGAAGTCATTTCTCTCGACTATATCATCGAGCCCAACTGGAAAACAAACTTCGAAGTGAATAATCAGGTCTCCAGAGAGATCATTCTACCCATCGCATTTGGTAAAGCGGACGGGGGCAATCATTTGCATTACCGCACGCTGCATTATCTCGATCCGATTGCATTGGGTATGAACATTGGCACATGGAACGGTGTGAGTGCACAGCCCGATTATGTGAAGCAGTTCGATGATGCCGACCTGCGCAAGGAAGGGTCATTTCTTATGGGGCCCATGATTGATCCTGCAACAGGGTTGGTATTGGTGACAGGTCATGGCCGGGATCTTATTCATACCATCGATTTCAATATCATTCCCGGTACAGAACGTCAGGGACTCTGGGGTGAGGTGAACCAGGAAGAGGGTGCACGGGCCAACAAGTGGGTCTTTGAGAAAGGTCTTTCCAACTCAGATCAGGAAAATGATTTCGCCATCTTTCGCCTGGCTGATGTCTACCTGATGAAAGCAGAAGCACTGTTGCGACTGGGGCAGGACAATGCAGAGGCTACCCGACTGATCAATGTGATCCGTGAGAGAGGTTTCGGGAACACATCGCACAATTATACATCTGTGACACTTGATGAGCTCTATCTGGAACGCCGCCTCGAGCTGGCATGGGAGTGTTATAACCGTCAGGATATGATTCGCTTCGGAACATTCCTTGATCCCGGTTATCTCCGCCCGCAGCCCTCTCCGGCACACCTGCTGCTGTTCCCCATTCCCGAGTCGGCATGGGAAACAAACAACAAGCTGGTGCAGAACCCGGGTTATCCCTCCTTCTGAAAATAAATGTTCAATAATGAAAAAGGCACTTGTGAGTTAAATCACAAGTGCCTTCTTCGTTGGCTTAAGTAAGGTTTTCCCGGTTCAGATCTTTCGGATACGTACACCCCTGACAAAATGGCACTCACCCTTTTCAAGTATAAGGTCCGCACGGAAGCGGGTGGGGAGGATGTTTTGCTGCAGATTAAGCAGGTTGATCTCTTCCCACACCTTGTTGGCGAACTTCAGCAGCTTCTTCTCCGGGTAGGAGGCGTAGCGGTGAAAGTAGGAGTCGGGATCGCGGAAGGCGGTCTGCTGCAGTTTTTTGAATCGCTCGAGGTACCACTCCCGCAGGTCTCTCTCGCTGGCATCCACATAGATGGAGAAATCAAAAAAGTCGGAGACAAACACCCTGCGTCGTGTTTTCTTGCCGGAGGTCACCTGCAGCACGTTGATCCCCTCAACGATCAGGATGTCGGGGCGGTCGATGGTTTGCACGCTGTCTTTGATCACGTCATAATAGAGATGAGAATAGAGAGGCACCTCAAAGGTATCCCGTCCCGATTTCACGCTTGCCAGGAACGATAACAGCCGCTTGGCATCGTAACTCTCGGGGAACCCTTTTTTGTTGAGAAGACCCCGTCGCTGCAACTCCTCGTTGGAGTATAGGAAGCCGTCGGTGGTGATCAGTTCTACCCTTGGCTTTTCGGGCGTCATGGAAAGCAGTTTCTGCAGCAAACGCGCCGTAGTACTCTTCCCCACAGCCACACTTCCTGCGATGCCGATGATGTAGGGGATGGGCTTGCTGGTGTTGTCGAAGAACTGATCCCGTTCGTTGTGCAGGTGCCGGTAATGGGTGAGATGAATCTGCAGCAAACGGATCATCGGGATATAGATATCCTCCACCTCCTCGGGTGTGAGTGGTTCGTTGAGTGCCTGTAGCTTGGTGAGATCGATCTCTGAAATGGGGAACATGGGATGATCCTCCAGCTTGCTCCACTCTTCCCGTGTGAAAGCGCGAAAAGGGGAATAGGTAACCTCGTAGGCTTTGTTCATTGGTCTCTTACTTTACAGGTAGCAAAGATAAATAAAAACCGATAAACAATAACTGTTTACCGGTTTTCTTATAGTATCTTACAGCTGCTGTCAGCGTCAGATCATCTCAAAGCTGCGTTTCACGAAGCTGTTGAGTGCCTCACCCTTCAGCATGCCATTGGCCAGCAGCGCCAGATCAACCATCTGCTTCAGTTTGTGATCGGCTGCAACACGGGCCATAAGTGACTCTTTCTCTTCAGCTGCGCTGGCACTGACCAGCTCCTGTATAAACGGGTGCTGTACGTTCAGTACCACCTGATAGCTGTCGGGCATCTCTCCGTAGAATGCCATCTGTTGCTGCATGGCAGCCATCTCTTTCATTCTTCGTGAGAACTCATTCTGCGTGATCTGTATAGGTTTGGATGTTTCACCCAGTGACTTGAAATCAACACTGAACTCTGTTTTCCCGATGGCGGGCAGCTGTGATTTCACCGTCTCGGTGAGTGATTCTTTCTGCTTATCGCTCAGCTCCACACTCGTGGCCTCTTCTTTCTCGATGATATGTTCCATGGTGTCACTGTCCACCCTCACAAAACGTGTCTTTTCCAGTTTCTGTTCCATGAGTCCTATCCAGTGCACATCGAGCTGGCCATCCATCAGCAGCACATCATATCCTTTCGCTCCGGCAGCCTCTATAGGGGCATATTGTTCCTGACTGTCGGTGGTATAGAGCCAGATGATCTCTCCGTTCTTGTCTGTCTGGGCACTCCCGGTAAGTGCTTTGTAATCTTCGAGGGTGAAATATTTTTGATCACTGTTTTTCAACAATACAAACTTGCTTGCCCTATCGTAAAACTTCTCCTCCGAGAGCATTCCATACTGTACGAAAAGCTTTAGGCTGTCCCACTTCTCCTCAAACCGGGTGCGCTCCTTTTTAAAGAGCTCTTCCAGCTTATCGGCCACCTTCTTGGTGATATGGTTCGATATCTTCTTCACGTTGTTGTCGCTCTGCAGATATGAGCGGGAGACGTTCAGCGGGATGTCTGGTGAATCGAGCACGCCGTGCAGCAGGGTGAGAAATTCGGGCACGATCCCCTCCACAGAGTCGGTGACGAACACCTGGTTGCTGTAGAGCTGGATCTTGTTGCGCTGCAGGTCCAGATTGTTTTTTATCTTCGGAAAATAGAGGATGCCCGTGAGGTTGAAGGGGTAGTCCACATTAAGATGAATCCAGAACAGCGGCTCATCCATCATTGTCAGGGGATAAAGATCGCGGTAGAACTTCAGGTAATCCTCATCTTTCAGGCCGGCAGGCTTCTGTTTCCAGAGGGGATTGATATCGTTGATGATGTTATCCTCTTCTGTATCTACGTATTTGCCCTCTTTCCACTCCTGCTTCTTACCGAAAACGACAGGCACAGGAAGAAACTTACAATATTTTTTCAGGAGCGATTCGATCTTCTCCTTTTCAAGAAACGCTTTGTTCTCCTTATCCAGGTGAAGGATGATATCGGTGCCCCGATCCTGCTTCTCTGCTTCCTCCATCGTGAACTCAGGTGTGCCGTCGCACGACCATCTCACGGCGGTAGCGCCCTCCCTGTATGATTTTGTGACGATCTCAACCTTTTCCGACACCATGAAAGTGGAGTAGAAACCCAGCCCGAAATGTCCTATGATGGCATTCGCATTCTCTTTGTACTGATCCAGGAAATCATTCGCGGAGGAGAGGGCTATCTGGTTGATGTACTTGTCCACCTCCTCAGCTGTCATCCCTACACCACTATCGGAGATGGTCAGGGTCTTCTTTTTCTTGTCGATGGTAATCCGTACGGTTAGTTCACCCAGCTCTCCCTTGTATTCACCTACGTCGGATAACGTTTTGATTTTTTGTGTTGCATCCACAGCATTGGAAACTATCTCACGAAGGAAAATCTCATGATCACTGTAGAGAAACTTTTTTATGATGGGGAATATATTATCTGTTGTGACCCCTATCTGTCCTTTTTGTACCATATATATATACTTTTTGTTGATGAATGATTTTCTTTTATTTATTTTGCAAATAGTGTGCCATACATGATGTGCAGGCCATAAATATCTCCAGTTTTAACCGGATGTGTTAAATGCTGATGTATAACGGGTTGCGAACTGCCACAAAATAGTGTAATTTTATTTAGAATCAATATAAAATAGAAATCGGGCTGTTTTTTTGCGTTTTCTTATCGGGTAATTGAGATTATTGATACAATTTATCTATAATTGACACCCCAAATATCCCCATTTTTAGTCACTTATATTGTTGAATATCAGCATGTATTAAGAGTGGTTTTTTTTATTAACAATCATTATACACGTTTTACTAAATAAAGAGCCTTTAGTTTGAATTTATATAATTATATTTGCAAACACATCGTTCATTTAACACAATAAAAAGTCATTGCTTATGAAGACAAAAATTTCTTTCGAAAAACAGCTGCTCAGTCTGCAGGATAACATGTTTAATTTCGCTTTGACATTGACCGCCGACAGAGAAGAAGCAAAGGATTTATTGCAGGAAACTACACTACGCGTATTGGACAACAGAGAGAAATATTATGAGAACGTAAACTTCAAAGGATGGGTTTTCACCATCATGCATAATATTTTTGTGAATAACTACCGTAAGATTGTCAGAAGCCAAACCATCATAGACAGAACAGAAAATCTCTATCATCTTAATCTGCCGCAGGATTCAGGTTTTGATACACCCGACGGGGCTTATACGATCAAAGAGATTAACAAGGCGATCAACAGTTTTACCGACGAGTATAAGGTTCCTTTCTCGATGCATGTATCCGGGTTTAAGTATGAAGAGATTGCTACACACCTTCAACTGCCTATCGGCACCGTCAAAAGCAGAATATTCTTCGCCCGCAAAAGGCTTCAGGAACTGCTGAAAGATTTCAGATACTATTCTGAATAAGACACACAGATTCAATGTAAAAAAACCTCTTTTTTTTAAAAGAGGTTTTTTCGTTTTATGGAAAGTTGGTATCTTTGCAGCCTCAACAGAAGTTGATCACACCGTGGTTATTGGAAACATAATATAGTTGGTATAATGGAGATTGTTTGGTTGTTGTTGTCGCTCGTGATTCTCTATTTTGGAGCGGAAGGACTTGTTTCGGGTGCTGCATCCATGGCCCGTAGGCTTGGAGTGAGCCCACTGGTGATCGGCCTGACGGTTGTTTCACTGGGGACAAGTGCTCCGGAGCTGGTTGTGAGCTTCAAAGCCGCTTTGAACGGCCAGGGTGCGTTATCCATAGGAAATGTGTTGGGTTCCAATTTTTTTAATGTGGGTCTTATTCTGGGTTTCTCTGCTCTTATTTATCCCCTGTCGGTGAAGCGTCAGCTGCTGAAGCTTGATGTGCCGGTGATGATTGTTGCATCCATATTGTTTTTCCTGATGTTTCTCGATTCTGAGATTTCCCGGATAGAAGCGTTTATCTTCGTAATCTGTTTGATCTCCTATATCACCTATATGCTGGTCTCCTCAAACAGGAAGAAGAAAGCAGTCTTAAGTACGGGAAAGCAGGATGTGGAGGATGATATTCCTCTGGGCAAACACTGGATGCTGGATATACTCTTTATAGGGGTGGGGCTCGCAGCATTGATCTACGGTTCAGATATGCTGGTGGTGAACGCTGTGATCATCGCTGAAAGACTGGGGATGTCGGAGGCGATGATTGGTCTGACCATCGTGGCAGCAGGTACCAGTATGCCCGAACTGGCTACCTCAGTGGTGGCGGCAATCAAAAAACGTGCAGATATTGCCATCGGCAATGTGGTGGGGTCGAACATCTTCAATATGCTGCTCATTCTGGGTGTCACCGGATTGGTAAGGCCCATAAGTGCACTTGACATCAATTATGTGGACAGTCTCTTTAATATTGGAATTGGTTTTCTCCTGTGGCTGTTTATGAAGAGAAGTTCGCGGATAACCCGTCTGCAGGGTGCTCTTTTTCTGACAGTATATCTGCTCTATTTCTTCTATAAACTCATTATCATATAACAAAAGCAGTGTCTGAAGATCTATGCACTCTCAGACACCGCTTTGATTCAATTGAAAGAAGTTAACTAACCTCTTTCACCACCATGAAATCTTTTGCATTTTTCACCTTCTCTTCAAGTAGCGCCAGCGCCAGCACCTCCTTCACATCGCTCACGTAGTGGAACGTTAGCCCATCCAGATAAACGGCTTTGATCTCATCAATATCTTTCTTGTTCTCCCTGCAGAGAATGATATCCTTGATACCCGCACGCTTGGCGGCCAGGATCTTCTCGCGTATACCACCCACGGGAAGCACTTTGCCCCTCAGGGTGATCTCACCTGTCATCGCCATGTTGGGGCGTACTTTTCGTTGTGTAAAGATGGATGCCAGCGAGGTGATCATGGTGATGCCTGCCGAGGGCCCGTCCTTAGGGATGGCACCCTCCGGTACATGAATGTGGGTGTTCCAGTTGTCGAATATATCCGGTGTGATTTGCAGTTCCTCGGCATGCGAGTGGAGATACTCCATGGCCAGCATGGCCGATTCCTTCATCACATCACCCAGGTTTCCGGTGAGGGTGAGCTTGGCTCCTTTGCCCCGGCTCAGCGAGCTCTCCACGAACAATATCTCCCCACCTACGGCAGTCCAGGCAAGGCCCGTCACAACACCGGCATATTCGTTACCCTGATACCTGTCTCTGGTGTATTCCTCTATGCCCAGATAATCACGGAGATCGGATATTTTCAGTGACCTTGGATAGGTTTCCTCAGAAGCTATCCTGCGGGCAATCTTACGCATGACCTTGGCAATCTTCTTGTTCAGCTCACGTACCCCTGATTCACGTGTGTAATGCTCCACAATCTTTTGCAGTGTGGGTTTGGGTATTTTGAAAGCACTCCTTTCAATACCGTGGTTAAGCAGTTCTTTGGGAACGAGATGGCGATAGGCAATCTCAATCTTTTCTTCGGTGATATATCCTCCCACGTTGATCAACTCCATACGGTCGAGCAGTGGCTGAGGTATCGTGTTCAAATTATTGGCTGTGGCAATGAACAACACCTTTGACAGGTCGTAGTCAATAGAGAGATAGTTGTCGTGAAACGTTGAATTCTGTTCCGGATCGAGCACCTCCAGCAAAGCCGATGAGGGATCGCCACGAAAATCATTCCCTATCTTGTCCACCTCGTCAAGTACGAAGACAGGGTTGGATGATCCCGCTTTCTGTATGTTCTGGATGATTCGACCGGGGATGGCGCCAATATAAGTGCGGCGGTGACCCCTTATTTCGGCCTCATCGTGCAGACCACCCAGTGATACACGTATATACTTACGGTTGATCGCTTCAGCAATCGATTTTCCAAGTGATGTCTTCCCTACACCCGGGGGGCCGTAGAGACAAAGGATGGGTGCTTTCAGATCCCCTTTCAGTTTTAGCACTGCAAGATGTTCAATGATACGCTCCTTCACTTTCTCCATGCCGAAGTGGTCTCGGTCGAGTACCTTCTGTGCATGTGGCAGGTTGAAGTTGTCTTTCGTATATTTCTCCCAGGGAAGCTCGAGGATAGTCTGCAGGTATCCATACTGCACTGAATAATCCGGTGATTGCGGATTCAGCCTTTCCAGTTTCTGCACCTCCTTCTCGAAGGTCTCCGCCACTGCGACACTCCATTTTTTTGTGACTGCTTTTTTCCGGAACTCATCAATCTCTATCTGCTGCGTGTTGCCGCCCAGTTCTTCCTGGATGGTTTTGATCTGCTGCTGCAGAAAATACTCTTTCTGCTGCTGATTCAGATCCTCCCGCGTTTTCATCTGGATGTTCATCTTCAACTCCAGAACCTGTGACTCGCGGTTGAGGATCATCAGAAGACGATAAGCCTGTTCTTTCTCATCGTGAATGTTGAGCAAATCCTGCTTTTCTCTGCTTTCAATGGGCAGGTTGGTGCCGCAATAGCTGATCAGCATATCGGAAAAGGCTTCACTGCTGATGGTCTGCATCAGTTCCTTGGGAGGCTCACCCAGCAGATGAAGCATCTGCAGCATCGCCTCACGGATGGAATCGAGAATGGCTTTGAACTCTTTATCCTCTTTCGATGCCTTTGTATATTCTTTCAGCTTATAGGTCGCTCTAAGAAATGGGTTTGTCTGTGTGAGCTCGAGCCACTCGAAACGCTTCTTGGCCTGGACGATAATACTGAAGTTGTCGTCACCCAGTTCTATAACACGTATCACTTCTGCAATCACACCTGTCTTGTACAGGTCCTCCTCGCCGGGATCTTCCACGTCGGTCTCTTTTTGACAAACAAGACCTATATATCGTTGTTTCTTTCCCAGTGATTGGATCAGATCGAGTGATTTTCTCCTTCCTACTGAGATAGGCAGCGTACTCCCTGGAAAAACGATGGTGTTCCGCAGTGGAAGCAACGGTAGTGTCTCCTTCAGAAAGGATTTGTCAATCTCTGTATTGCCGTCGACAAAGTCGCTGGCAATAAAGGAGATTACATTGGTCTCTGAATCGTCAGCAATAGCTGTATATTTTTTGAATGGATTCATCATAATATTCTTCTCTGTGCTAAAAACAGAAAAATGCCTACTTTTGTTTTTAATTACCCAATATATTGAACAAAAGTCGTGCCAAAGAGCAATAGAAAAGAAAGTATATGCCCAATCCCTATTTCAAATTCAAACAGTTTACCGTCTTCCATGACAAGTGTGCCATGAAAGTGGGAACCGATGGTGTGCTGCTCGGTGCATGGGTCGGAATGGAGAAGAGGATGAAGGTGCTGGATGTGGGCACAGGGACCGGCCTGATCGCGCTGATGATGGCACAACGCAATCCTGCCTCATCTGTACGGGCTCTTGATATGGAGAAGACAGCACTCTCTCAGGCCATTGAAAACATCATCAACTCTCCCTTTGCAGACAGGATTACACTGATAGACTCCACTTTTCAACACTTCGCCCTGCAGACAGAAGAGCGTTTTGATCTGATCGTTTCCAATCCTCCCTTTTTTTCAGAATCACTGTTGCCACCCGACAAGCTAAGGGCGCAGGCAAGACATTCCGTCACATTGACACTCGATGAGCTGCTCTTCTTCTCCCGTTGCTGCCTGACTGATGATGGCGTTCTTTCGATGATTCTTCCGTTTGGGAAGCAGGGTGAACTGGAGAAGCTGTGCGAAAAGTATGCCTTTACGGTGAAACGTAAAACCATTGTGCTCCCTTTGCCCGGGGCACTGCCGCATCGTCTGTTGGTAGAGCTGACGACGGAGCAGGTGCTTACACCTGTCACCCAGTCACTGATAATTGAACTGTCACGACACCGTTACAGTGACGATTTTACAGAACTGGTACGTGACTTTTATCTCTATCTGTAAGCTCTCCTTCCATCTTAAATACCCGTCAGAGAATGGTTTGCGCTTCAATTATTAGAATGTTTATTATTTTCTCCTTTTGATTATCTTTGTAAACAACTAAAACGCATTAGGAATGACAAGATTATCTTTCACAGGGCTCATTATCCTGTTTGCATCCTTCTTTATACAGGGTGCTGACACAATTCAGGTGAAACAGACAAGAATACCGATCCTGATAGACCGAACGGATAATTCACTGTTCTATATGCGTATTGATGCGGTGAATGCAAAGGTGTTGAATGAAGTAAAACTGCTTTTCTCAGAGGATGTCAATCTGGACGAGATTGAGGCAGTCAGATTGTATTACGGAGGGACAGAAGCACCACAGCGCATGGGAGAGACATATTTCTACCCCGTACAGTATATCTCCAGTCATGTTCCGGGCAAAACAAGGGAAGCCAACCCATCCTATTCTGTTAAGATCGATGAAGTTCGATCACCCGGCAATGAGGTGACCCTCACTCCCGATTATACTCTCTTTCAGGGGATCAATTATTTTTGGATCAGCCTGCAGATGAAGGCGGGCAGTTCGCTTTTGTCCGTGATTGATGTCGTGATGTTATCAGCAAAGCTCGACAGGAAGGAAGCTCCGCTCACTATTGACTCTGGACGTGCACCACACCATCTGGGAATAGGTGTACGTCATGCAGGTGATGATGGCGTGGCTGCATATCGTATCCCGGGAATGGTCACCTCACGTGAAGGAACTCTGCTTGCAGTCTACGATGTACGTTACAATAACAGCGTGGATTTACAGGAATATGTGGATGTGGGCTTAAGCAGAAGTACCGACAAGGGGCAGACTTGGGAAAAGATGCGTCTCCCGCTCAGCTTTGGAGAGTATGGCGGACTGCCCAAAGCACAAAATGGGGTGGGTGACCCTGCTATCCTTGCGGATAATAAAAGAGGGGTGATCTGGATCGCTGCACTCTGGACACATGGCATGGGCAACGGTCGTGCCTGGAATAATTCTATGGATGGTAACGGTAAGGAATCAACAGGACAGCTGGTATTGTCAAAAAGCAGTGATGATGGTAAAACGTGGTCCGAGCCCATCAATATAACAGATCAGGTAAAGGATCCATCATGGAACCTGCTTTTGCAGGGTCCCGGGATGGGTATTACAATGCATGACGGCACCCTGGTTTTTCCCATACAATTCATCGATGCTGCAAGGATCCCCAATGCCGGTGTGATGTATAGTAAGGATGGAGGTGAGACCTGGAAGATTCGTTCACCTGCCCGCACCCACACTACCGAGGCACAGGTGGCAGAGGTGGAGCCGGGTGTACTGATGCTGAACATGAGGGATAACCGTGGCGGTAGCCGTGCCGTGGCTGTCACCAGGGATCTGGGGAAGACATGGAGTGAACATCCATCCTCACGTAGTGTGCTGCAGGAGCCGGTATGTATGGCCAGCCTGATCAATGTGAAAGCAAATGAGAATGTGCTGGGACAAGATATCCTGCTCTTTTCCAATCCCAACTCCTCGAAATATCGCAACCATATCACCATCAAGGCGAGCCTCGATGGTGGGCTCTCTTTCCCGGAGGAGCATCAGCTGCTGCTGGATGAAGATCTCGGATGGGGTTATTCTTGTCTGACAATGATTGACAGGGAGACAGTAGGTATTCTCTATGAGAGCAGTGTGGCACACATGACCTTTCAGGCGGTGAAGTTGACCGATATTATCAGGAGGAAATTCTAAAAGAAGGAGTGAACGGTGTTTTTTTTGTTAATTGCATCAAAAAAGAGCAATTCATTTCCAATAAACGATAAAAAGTAGTAATTTTGGCGTTTTAAAAACCAGAATAGTGAAAGAAGTGATCACCATCAAAGACAAACAGTTTGATCTGTTTATAGAAGAAGAGGTAATTGAACAGGGAATCAAACGTGTTGCAGAGCGAATGAATGTTGAGCTTGCAGGGAAAAACCCAATTTTTCTTGCTGTGTTGAACGGAGCTTTCATGTTTGCCGGAGAGTTGATGAAAGAGGTCTCCATACCAAGTGAAATCACTTTTGTACGCCTTGCATCATATCAGGGAACTACCACCACGAACCGGGTACAGGAAGTCCTCGGATTGAATGAAAGTATTCGTGGCCGTAACGTTGTGATTGTAGAAGATATCGTCGACAGTGGTAATACCATGGTCTCTCTTCTTCAACACTTGGCAAAACATGAACCGGAAGAGGTTAAGATTGCCACGCTGCTCTTTAAACCTGCAGCATTAAAGCAGAAGCTCCATCTTGATTATGTCGCACTTGAAATACCCAACGATTTTATCGTGGGTTACGGTTTGGATTACGATGGATATGGCAGGAACCTGAAAGATATCTATAAGGTAAAATAGAAGTGACTGAGACGCTTTAAACGTTGGATGATGTTAAATTATTCAATATCAACAGTTGATAATATTAAATAATCTAATAGCAGGATTTTTCTTCATAAAATTGAAGGTGATACCAAAAAAATAGCTATTTTTGTATTACAAGTAGATCTGAACAAATAAAGAAGTAGA
This sequence comes from Proteiniphilum sp., assembly GCA_015478855.1. Lineage (GTDB taxonomy): Bacteria > Bacteroidota > Bacteroidia > Bacteroidales > Dysgonomonadaceae > Proteiniphilum. Next base: position 7,186 of record JADMKJ010000064.1, on the reverse strand, counting down.
TAAAAAATTTTCAAGATGAAAAAGGATGAAGTAAAAAAATCGCCAAAAGCGAATTTGGAAGTGCATAAAGGCACCTATATCATGATGGGGCTTGTGCTTGGTGTATCGCTTCTGTTCTTCGCTTTTGAATGGTCGACTAAAACAAGCAAGCTGGATGAGAATGTCCTCGTTCAGGATGTTTTGGCCGAAGAAGAAATTGAGATTACTCGTCGCGATCCAACTCCACCACCTCCCCCGCCACCACCGGAACCGGAAACACCCGAGATCATTGAAGTGGTAGAAGAGAAAGTGGAAACAAAACTGGAGATTCAGGTCGAGGATGATCAGTCTCAGCGACAGATGCAAGCCTATGTCCCGCCCCCACCACCAAAACCTAAACAGGAAGAGGTGACAGAAGAGATCTTCGTCGTTGTAGAAAATCAACCCGAATTTCCGGGAGGAAATACAGCCATGATGAAGTTCTTAAGTGACAATATCAAGTATCCCGTGATTGCACAGGAGAACGGTATCCAGGGCAGGGTTATTTGTAACTTCGTGGTGGAAAGAGACGGTAGCATTACAGATGTGCAGGTTGTACGTGGTGTAGACCCCTCGCTCGACAGAGAAGCTGTTCGTGTTATTCAGCAGATGCCCCGCTGGAAGCCGGGTAAGCAACGGGGACAGGCTGTACGTGTGCGTTTTACATTACCGGTAGTATTCCGTTTACAGAACTGATCTTAGCATACAATGCATAAAAGAGGGTGTGTCACTATGTGATGGCACCCTCTTTCTGTTCGTTATCTATCCCATCTGTTTTATGCTGAAGCCTGTATAAACACGCTCAACACAACTGCATATGATCAATAAAGTTACGCTTTACGAAAAAATTATCAGGGAGGCGATCGATAAGGTGCTGCTGGAGGAGCAACCAAGGAGCTTGTTCGATCCTGCAAGGTATATTCTGTCACTCGGCGGTAAAAGGCTCAGGCCATTGTTGACCCTTATGGCTGTAGATCTTTTTGGCAAGGAGGTGAAGAAGGCTGTCAATCCTGCATTGGCGATAGAGATATTCCACAATTTCTCCCTGTTGCACGACGACCTGATGGACAATGCAGATATGAGACGCGGAAACCCCACGGTACATATGAGATGGAACGCCAACAGTGCAATCCTGTCAGGTGATGCGATGGTCATTGAAGCTTACAGATACATCGCCAGGGTTCCGGCTGATATATTACCCGAAATACTGAATCTTTTCTCTACAACAGCAATGGAGATATGCAAAGGGCAGCAATATGACATGGATTTTGAGCAACGCATGGATGTGTCTGAAAATGAATATATTGAAATGATACGGCTGAAAACAGCCGTACTCATCGGATGTGCCCTGAAAATAGGAGCCCTCCTGGCAGATGCTGCACCACAGGATGCCGATGCACTTTATCGCTATGGCATCAATATAGGACTCGCATTTCAACTAAAAGATGATTTACTGGACGTATATGGTGATCCGAAAACATTTGGCAAGAAAATAGGGGGAGATATTGTATCCAATAAAAAGACATATCTACTGATAAAAGCATTAAAAAATGCTAACATTGGTCAGCGCGAAGAGTTGGGAAGGTGGCTCTCAGAAACAGAATTTGACCCTGAGGCAAAAATCAACTTTGTTAAAAATATTTACGATGTTTTAAATTTGAAAACCATCTCTGAGAATCTCATAGAAAAGTATTACCTTGCATCGTTGGATTGTCTTTCATTGATCAATGTATCGGATGAACGGAAAAAAGATCTGATCAATTTGTCGGAAAGTCTGATGTACAGAGAAAAGTAACCATCGTTTAAAGAAACATATGCCCTATCGCCGCCTACCAAATACAGATAATGCCCGTATCAAAGCATTGAAAACTGCAGTGGAGAAAGCGGAGGAAACGGATTTCCAGGAGTTATCCGTTTCACCCAATGTGCTGACTGAAGCGAAAAATGTGCTGGATCATTTTGAACGTCTCTGCCTGCGCTATCAACAGATGTATGATACACAGGTGAAGGCGAATAAACACTTTCTCAGCAAGGTTAAAAATGCAAGGATGTACATTTCTCATTTTGTACAGGTATTATATCTCGCTGTGATGCGTGCCGAGATTAAAGAAGAACATCTCTCACTTTACGGCCTGGAAAGTGCGAACATGATTCTGCCGGATTTATCAACCAACGAGCTGTTGCTGGAATGGGGTGACAAGATTATCAGGGGAGAGCATGCACGTACTTCGCAGGGAGGAGTGCCTATATATAATCCATCCATAGCTAAGGTGAAGGTAATGTGCTCACTATTCAAAGATGGCTATCAGACACAAAAGTTGCATCAAAAAGCCACGACACGTATATTAAATGAGGTAGCTGATTATCGGGAGATTGTTGATAAGGTGATTTTTGATATCTGGGAAGAGGTGGAAAAATATAACATGATTCTGCCTATTGCGCAACGACTGAACAGGAACCGGCAATATGGCGTTGTCTACTATTACAGAAAGGGAGAGAGTGTAGAATGAATATCATTGACACGCATGCTCATCTGTTTGCGGAAGATTTTCAGGACGATTTGAATGAAGTAGTGTTACATGCCAGGCAGGCTGGTGTGGTGAAGGCATTACTGCCCAATATCGATGAGACAACCATTGATGATCTGAAAGCAGCAGTGTCTCATGATCCCGGTTTTTTTCTGCCCATGATGGGACTTCATCCTACCAGTGTGACCAAAGAGTGGGAGAAGCAACTCCTTTCGATAGGTCAGGAGATCAGGATGCACAATTATATTGCAGTAGGTGAAATTGGAATTGATCTCTATTGGGATCGGTCACTGCTGAATGAACAGATTTATGCCTTTGAGGAACAATTAAGATGGAGCATAGAGATGGATCTGCCAGTGGCTATACATTTCAGAAATGCGACCGGGGAGGTGGTGACAAGCATCAAAAGAGTGGGAGAGAAAGCATTGAGAGGTGTTTTTCACAGCTTTGGAGGATCAAGGGAGGAACTGAATGAAATATTACAATTGGAAAACTTTCGCCTGGGAATCAACGGGATAGTTACTTACAGGAATGCGGGTCTTGCAGAAACTTTGATCCACTGTCCTAAAGAGAGGGTTGTGCTTGAAACAGATTCACCCTGGCTGGCCCCGGTGCCCAAAAGAGGTAAAAGAAACGAACCGGCTTATTTAACATATATCCTGAATAAATTGGCAGATATATGGGGGGTGAGCGAAGAAGAGGTAGCAATGCAAACAAGCCGTAATGCGATCGAACTATTTAATATTAATCAGTGAGATTTTACCGTTCCTGAAGGATAAAGTGTGTAAAACCTTTTTTATTAAAATAAATTGACTTTGAAGTAGTATATAATCGATAAATTCAGTATTTTTGCCTCCCCAATGGAACGCAAATAAAATTTTTTTTGTAATTTGCACCCGTTTTTGGGAAAGAGCCTGTTTGGAGAGGTGCTCGAGTGGTTGAAGAGGCACGCCTGGAAAGCGTGTATACGCCAAAAGTGTATCGCGGGTTCGAATCCCGCTCTCTCCGCTTTTTTTTATGTAAACAAAAAAGTCAAATTAACCGTTTAAGATAGTAGACTCAAAATCAATTATTAATACAACAACAATTAAAGATCATTAATTATCAAAATTGAACACACAATGAAAAAGTTATTTGCAATTTTAGCAATCTTCGGAATAATGTCTGTAGGATTGTCATCGGTTCTTTTAGCTCAAGAGACCACTCCCGCTGAACAAACAGAACAAGTTGCCTCCGCCCCTGTTGAAACAGAAAGCGCAGCAGTTCAAGAAACAACAAACGGAGGATTTCACCAGGCACTGAAGACAAAATTTATTGAGGGTGGTGCAGGCTTCATGAGCTTGATTGCCATCGCATTGATTCTTGGTCTGGCATTTAGTCTCGAAAGGATTATCTACCTAAGTCTGGCTGACGTGGATCCGAAACCTTTCCTTGGGAAAATAGGTGATGCACTCGACCGGGGTGATGTAGAAGCTGCAAAGGATGTTGCTCGTAATACCAGAGGTCCTGTTGCGTCCATCGTATATCAGGGTCTTCTCCGTTTAGATCAGGGTGCCGATGTTGTAGAACGTTCTATTGTCTCTTATGGCGGCGTACAATCAGGATTGCTGGAAAGAAACCTTTCATGGATCACTCTCTTTATCGCTCTTGCTCCTTCACTCGGATTCCTCGGTACTGTAATAGGTATGGTGCAGGCTTTTGATGATATCCAGAGAGCTGGTGATATGAGCCCGACGATTGTTGCCGGTGGTATGAAAGTAGCTTTGATCACAACCGTAGGTGGTTTGATCGTTGCCTTGATCCTTCAGGTGATTTATAACTATATCCTCACCAAAATGGAAGGTATCCTGAACAAGATGGAAGATGCATCAATCACATTCCTGGATCAGGTGATTAAATATAACGTTAAATACAAAAACTTGTAATCATTATGGCTGTAACAAAAATACACAGAACCTCAAGAATGACTCTCATCATTGGAGTGATAATCTCACTTGCAGTGATGGCGATGTTTTATCTTGGCGGTCAGGTACCGGCACATGAAAAGATTGTTGCCGACATGAGTCAGCCTAAATTTACAGATATTGTTTTGTACTGGGCATACACTCTGTTAGCAATCACGATAGGTGTGTTAATCATATTCGCTTTGGTCTCATTCCTGAAGCAACTGAAAAACAGACCCAAAAAAGCGCTGGCTGGACTACTTGTCATCCTGGCACTGGTTGCATTGTTGGTAGTTGCTTTTATTGCAGGTGATGGCACATTGTTGAACATCCCGGGATATGATGGTGGTGATAACAATCCTAAAACATTGAAGATGACTGACATGTGGCTCTTCAGCGCATATGTCATGCTCGTGCTTACATTTCTTGCAATTATTGTGTTGCCCCTTTTCAAAAGAAAAGGATAAACAACTCAATCAATGATTAAATTAAAGAAAGGTTTATTTTATGGCTAGTAAAAGAAAAGTTCCGGCACTCAACGCTAATTCAATGGCTGACATTTCTTTCCTGTTGCTGACTTTCTTCTTGTTGGTTTCGAATATGGATGTTGATTCCGGTTTGGCACGTCGACTGCCGCCACCTCCACAAACAGAGGAACAGACCTCGGTGGATGTACAGCGCAGAAACCTGCTGGTTGTGCTGGTGAACGCCCAGAACGAGACAATGGCACAGAGCCAGCAGGGGAGCGAGTGGTACTCATCAGCTGAGGAGTTACGCGGTAGTGGAGGCAAGGTTCCTCTGAAAGACAAAGTGAAGGAGTTTGTCCTGAACTTGTCTAACAGCAGTGAACTTCCTGAACTGACGGAAGAAGATTTCGGTCCCCCGATAGGTATTGTACCGGTTACCGATCAACACGTTATCTCAATTCAGAATGATGCCACCACCAGTTACAAAACGTACATTGCTGTACAGAATGAAGTGGTGAGGGCATATAATGAGTTAAGGGATGAGGGGGCAAGGAAATATTTCAACACCTCATATGAAGAGTTGACGGAAGATCAGAAGAGACAAATCAACGATCTCTATCCGCAACGTATTTCAGAGGCCGAACCTAAAAATTACGGAGGACAATAAGTATGGGAAAATTTAATAAGGCCGGCAAGAAAGAGATGCCTGCATTAAACTCGTCATCAATGCCCGACATTGTGTTCGCTATATTGTTTTTCTTTATGGTTACCACAACGATGCGTTCGGAGACACTGATGGTGAAAATGAAATTACCCACTGCTTCAGAAGTACAGAAGCTCGAGAAGAAATCATTGGTGACCTATATCAATATCGGTCCCCCAATGGAAGCAAGACTCGGTACAGGTACACAGATGCAGTTGAACGACCGGTTTGCACAAGTGTCTGAAATTCAGGATTATATTGCACAGGAAAAGGCAAGTATGAATGAAGCGGACCAACCGTTGATGACTGTCTCAATCAAGGCAGATGATGAAACGCGTATGCAGTACATCACTGATGTAAAACAGGCACTCAGACAAGCTTATGCATTAAAGATCAGTTATTCGGCCCGTCAGGGAGATAACTAACAGAGATGTTGTAACAAAATAAAACCGAATCACGATAGTGGTTCGGTTTTTTGTTGTGGCCGTTGCTGTTTCATCTGTTTTTTTGTGCTCTTGCCCAGCGCATCACGTTGGCCGGAGGCCGCTCAGCAAGAAGCTCATGTTTCATGAAATCCATGTAGGGAGCCACATGGGTATAATATTTATAATACCCCTTACAGAGATAATTTAATCCACTATTGCCATATTTGTCTTTGATAAACCTGTTTTTAGGGCACTCACCGTAACAGGTGAAAAGCATATCACACTCCCTGCACTGTTGTGGTAACGTATCAAATTTATCGTTCCCGAACTTTAGTTGTTCCTGTGAATACATCATTGAGGATAACGGTGTGGTGTGTATATTTCCCAGTCGGTATTCAGGAAATACAAAATGATCACATGAATAGACGTCGCCGTTGAACTCCATTGCACCGGCATGACCGCATGATTTGGCCATGGTGCAGACCCCAGGCTGTACCCCCATCCAGTTGGCGAGGGTGGCGTCAAAAAGCTGAATAAATATTTTCCCCACATCTTCTTTGATCCACTCATCAAAAACAGCACAGAGGAAATGGCCCCATTTATCGGCCGGAACAGTAAAGGGCGCTAGCGCTGTATCTTCCTCCTGGTCAGCCGCTGTGGCCAGCTTAAGGGGTGAGTCTGTTTTGCGGATTCGTTCTACGATAGGGGTGAACTGGATGTAACGGCAATCGATCTCCTTGAAGAAACGATAGAACTCCAGCGGGTAATCTACATTGTAGTCGTTCACCACTGCCAGGCAGTTGAACTCCACAGCATGTTTTTTCAACAGTTCAATTCCCTTCATCACCCGGTGAAAGGAGGGTCGACCCATCTTGTCACGCCGATATTCATCGTGAAAATCCTGCGGACCATCAATAGATATCCCGACGAGAAAATTGTTCTCTTTGAAGAATGCACACCATTCATCGGTAAGCAGGGTGCCGTTTGTCTGTATGGAGTTGTCTATCTGACGCCCGCCCGCATATCTCTTTTGCAGTGCTATTGCTTTCTTATAGAATGAGATGGGACGCATCAGTGTCTCTCCGCCATGCCATGTGAACAT
>JADMKJ010000063.1 GCA_015478855.1 Proteiniphilum sp. | reverse complement strand
CCCAACGACACCCACTTCAACCTGATTGTGGACAAATCAAAATCACCCGATGCATTCAGGGATCTACCCGGCATCGCCGCCATCGTAGGAGGGGTCTGGCTCACCAATATAGGCTACTGGGGATTTAACCAGTATATCATACAAAAAGGTCTTGCCGCAAAAAGCATTAATGAAGCACAGAAGGGTCTTATTTTTGCAGGGTTCCTAAAGATATTAATTCCTTTTATCGTGGTAATACCCGGTGTTACTGCCTTTATCATGTTCAATTATCCGCAGGATATCCCCGGTATTCAACAGGGTTATGTAGATTTGGGAGGAACGATCAATGTGTCTGATGATGCCTATCCCTGGCTGATCAGGAACTTTGCTCCGGTAGGTATCAAGGGGCTCTCGTTTGCTGCCCTGTCAGCGGCTGTCATCTCTTCCCTGGCTTCAATGCTCAACTCAACCTCCACCATCTTCACGATGGATATCTTCAAACAACATATCAAGAAAGATGCAACCGACAGACAACTGGTAAGAGTTGGTCGTATCGCGGCTTTTCTTGCACTGGTGATTGCGATCATCGCTGTTGAACCACTGCTGGGAGGATTAGACCAGGCATTCCAGTATATTCAGGAGTATTCCGGCTTTATCTACCCGGGTATCATCGTTGTGTTTGGTTTAGGTCTATTGTGGAAAAGAGCCTCATCGAAGGCTGCAGTATGGACATCCATCCTCACGATCCCTATGGGCGTACTGTTTAAAATAGCGATGCCGGAGATGCCATTCCAGTTCAGAATGGGATATATCTTCATCATTCTGTTTATGATATTTGTCGCCATCACTTTTGTAGACAGCACGAAGGTAGCATCGGAGGAGGTGGATGAAGCCGACAGAAAGAAGATGCTCAAATGGGCAAGAATCACACTGTTCTTCTCTATGTTATTCATTCTTTCAGCGACCATACATAAACTATTGTTTGTCAGCGGCAGCAGCAATGAATGGATTGTCTATCTCGAGAACATTGGTTTTGAAGCTTTCTTTTTCTTTGGATCACTGATATTTTCAATATCACTCTTTCTCTTCTCCAATGCCAACTCCCGGTATCGGGATAACAAAGCTGTACCCTTTGACCTGTCACTGTTCAAAACGGACAAGGGCTTTGCATTAGGTGCACTTGGCATCTGTATACTTGTAACACTGATATATATACTGTTATGGTAAAGAAAGTAGCCGGTATTTCATTCTGATAAATGGATCAAGCCATTCAGCCCAGCGCTTTATGGCTTGATTTTGTTAATGGATAAGCGGTATGCGTAAAATAATTCTTTCATTTCTACTCTCTGTACAAACAGCTGCAGGCTTATTCGCACAGCCTGCGGGCGTTGATGACAAAGCGCATCCCTGTCCGGTCAATACAATCACAGAAAAAGGGGCATGGTGCTGGTTTGCCGATCCGCGTGCACTGCACTATGAAAATGAGAGCGGCACCATCAACAGTACCTATATCGGTTATATCGATGTGCAGGGCTATATCAAGGCTACACAGATCGATCATCTGCATAACAGGAGGAACGAGGTGATGATCCGCTCCTGGTTTCAGCCGGATGATCACAATAACCCCACCTTCCTGGTGTTGCCTGACGAACGGATCATGATTTTCTACTCACGTCATACCGATGAGTCCTGTTTCTATTACCGGGTATCCCGGGAGCCGGGTGATATCACCACGCTGGGAAGCGAGATAAGACTGGAGACAGATCACAACACCACCTACCCTTCCCCTTTCATCCTTTCCGACGATCCGAAACATATCTACCTCTGCTGGAGAGGGATTGCATGGCACCCTACCATCGCCCGGCTAACCCTCCCTGATGCGCAGGACAGCATGATGTTCGACTGGGGACCCCATCAGATAGTCCGCTCCATGAATGGAGCAGGAGGCGTAAGACCCTATGCCAATTACGCCTCCAACGGCAGGGATAAGATCTATCTTGCTTACACTTCTACTCACCCCGACAATCAACGTGAGAATCACATCTATTTCAATTATCTGGATATTCACAGCAAAGAGCTGAAGGATATCAATGGTAACAAACTGTCTGTTGTGGGAGATTCTCTCCTCCATGATGTGCACATCACTCCCGCCTACAGGGAAAAATATCCCTTCGCGGTGGTCGACAGCTCACCTTACCGCAACTGGATATGGGAGCTGGCACTCGATCAAAACGAAAATCCCGTGATGGCAACGGTAGGCATCAGTCACGACAAGTCATCGCACGATTATTATCATATCCGTTGGAAAGGCAACAGGTGGCAGAAAACTTTTCTCTCGAATGCAGGCGGACACTTTCATCAGTCGCCCGACATTGAGAATTGTTACAGCGGCGGGATGGCTATCGATAAGCACAATCCCCTGATCATCTACGGATCGGTACCGGTAACAGGTAAACATGGACCGGTGTATGAACTAAAGCGGTTCACTGTCGCCAGTGATGGAAGTTCTGTGGCGGAGAAGCAGATCACATTCAACTCCGCGAAGAACAACATACGCCCGTTTGTCATCGCCGGCGGATCAGATGAATTATCGCTGCTATGGATGCAGGGTGATTACTACGACTGGATCGTAAGTGCTGCACGGCCACAGGGCTTCCCGACAGCCATCCGGACAAGTATATCAATCCCTCAGAGCATGGTTGATCTGGAAACAGGATTGATATACAGCCACAGTGATGTAAAAGTATCTGAAACCAACAGATTGATGATAAAAGTACCTGAATCAAAAGTGTTCACCATTGCAATGAGATTATCTCCCGACCCAACTGAATACCATGGTGATATCCTCACCTTTGCCGGGGTGACCTATACACTCCCTGAAGAGGAGGGCGCAGCACCGTTGTTAAAAGCCGGCAAGAGAACATACGTGAGCAGCAATCAACCTGGCAACTCCGACAGATGGAAGGAGGAAGCAAGAAGTACCAACGGTCTGTGGTACCAGCCGGTCAAACCCGACACCTTGAGGCTGGTGATCACTTATGAGCAGGGAACACTGCGTACCTTCATCGATGGATTAATTGATCAGTCCCTGGAGATAGATGGGATATCGCTCACAGATATCGCCGCAGGTGGCTTCAGGGGTGTAGCAGATGAACTGAGAGTCTACAACCGTGCTCTCACACAGGATGAAATAGAACGATTACCATAGATATAATCAAACGTTGATAGCTCATTTTATATTATGAACAATAGATTTATTATCGTTAGCCTCTTATGTCAGTTGTTTTTATATGCTGGGTATGCCAGCAGTCTGTCAAAAGAAAAGCCTGCTCTGCCTGTCACGACAACATACACCAAAGCCGGAGTACTGGACGTAATTCACAAGGTAAACTGTTACTGGCAAACGAATAACCCCGATCACGGTGATGCTTTCTGGCACCATGCAGCTTATCACACCGGCAATATGGCAGCGTATGGGGTGACAAAAAAAGAGAAGTACCTCCACTTTTCTGAAGCCTGGGCTGAAAAGAATGAGTGGCAGGGGGCGAAATCATATCAGAAAGAAAACTGGAATTACTCCTATGGGGAAACAGATGAATATGTGCTTTTCGGCGACTGGCAGATCTGTTTTCAGGTCTATGCCGACCTCTACAACCTTTCACCGGCAGATCATAAGATCGCACGTGCCCTGGAGGTGATGGAGCATCAGATGAACACACCACAAAACGACTACTGGTGGTGGGCCGACGGCCTCTACATGGTGATGCCGGTGATGACGAAATTATATCAAATAACACACGATGAGCTCTATCTCAATAAACTTCACGACTACTTCAGTTTTGCGAGAGAGCTGATGTATGATGAAGAGGCAGGACTCTTTTACAGAGATGCCAAATACCTCTATCCGAAGCATCAGACAGCAAGCGGAAAGAAAGATTTCTGGGCACGTGGTAATGGATGGGTTTTTGCCGGACTGGCAAAAGTGCTGGAAGATTTACCGGCAAGCGATCCCCACCGTGGTAAATATATTCAAATATTCCGTGAGATGGCCTCATCGTTGAAAGCATCACAGCAGACTGAAGGGTACTGGTCGAGGAGCATTCTCGACCTTCATCAGGCACCCGGTTATGAAACCAGCGGTACTGCGTTCTTTCTCTACGGCTATCTGTGGGGCATCAATAACGGTTATCTGAATGAGCCTGAGTACACCCCCGTCGCAGAGAAAGCCTGGAACTACCTGACAACCATCGCCCTGCAGGATGACGGGAAAGTGGGATATGTACAGCCTATTGGAGAGAGGGCCGATCAGCACAGGAATGTAGGTCCGGAAACAACAGCGGACTTTGGCGTGGGTGCCTTCCTTCTTGCTGCTTCTGAGATGGCGATGTATGCGGAATCGAAAAGCTCATTCACCCCGGGGGCAATCTGGCGGGACGACCAGGGAAATCATATCAACGCACACGGCGGAGGCATTCTCTACCACGATGGCACCTACTACTGGTATGGGGA
>JADMKJ010000062.1 GCA_015478855.1 Proteiniphilum sp. | reverse complement strand
GTACTTTGAAGATCCCGGGATACAAAAGTGAAAAACGAATCCCTCTGATTCCAAGGAGAGGATTCTCATTGGCAGCGATGGTTGAGTAAGGCAGTTGCTTGTCAGCACCTATATCCAGCGTACGTATGGTGATGCTCTTCCCGTTACAGGCATTGGCACATTCAAGATATATCTTATACTGGTGCTCCTCATCAGGGAAATCGCTCCCATTCATGAAAATAAATTCAGTGCGTAACAGTCCTATGCCATCGGCACCACGGGAAATGGCTTGTTTTACCTCGTCAAGGCTTCCGGCATTTGCAAATACCTCTATTTGAATACCATCTTTGGTAACAGCCGGATGTATATCTTCCTTGTCGCTGCAGCTCCTCACGGTAAGACCCGATAACATCTCCTCTTCGAAATCAATGATCACCTCTCCGCTGTCGCCATCGATGATGACAATCTCATTATCGGGGATAGAATCAATACCTGCACCTGTGCCCAGGACCAGGGGTATCTCATGATCTCTTGCCAGGATGGCGATGTGACTGGTTTTGCTCCCTTCACGCAATACGATCCCCGCCAGCTTCGTCTTGTCAATCAGCAGGGTATCAGAGACAAGCAGGTTGTCGGCGAGAAGAACTGTGTTCTCCTCCAGCGCAGCGAAAGGATTCTCCTCCTTGTATGTCAGTGCGTAACGTAACTGGCGGCAGACATCCACGATATCATCAGACCGGGAACGGAGGTACTCATCATCCATCACGGCGAACAAAGAGCAGATCTCTCTCTCCGACTCCTCTACTGCACTCAGGGCATCCATCGGGCCCTGCTTTATTTTAGTGATCACCCCTTCAGCGATATCGACGAGTATCTCCAGATGCGCGGCAAAGATAGGACTCACGTCAAGATGTGATGACAACCGGCTATGCACGATCGATCTGGCATCTGAAAATCGCCTGATTTCATCATCCTCAACAATAACAGCCCGGCGGTGATTGTCTCCTGCTTCACCCGTAGAAAAGCTGTTCCTTATTCTGAAGCTCTTACCGGCCACTCTACCTGATGAAGCCGGTGTACCAACTATCTTTCTCATTGACTCATGTTCTCAAAAAAGCTTGTTACTTCCTGAATTGCCTCTTCGCTGTCTTCTCCTTCAATCTTCAGGTTGATCACGCTACCTTGCTTTAATCCCAGCGTAAGAAGTGATATGACGCTTTTCGCGTTTGCCTCTTTCAATCCGGTTGTCAGCGTGATACAGCTTTTGAATCTCTTTGCCAGGGCAGCCAGCTCAGCTGCCGGTCGGGCATGAAGCCCGTTACTCTCGTTGATTGCAATAATTGCTTCCTTTACCATGTTATCTCGTTATATTTTTGATAATAACTTGTATATGTACATTTTATCATTCGTTTTCTTCACCTTTTCCAGTATCTCGTCATCGCTCAGGATGGTACTTAATGACGTGAGAATATCCATATGTTTCCCATCTGTGCCGGCTATACCTATCACCAGGTATGCTTTTTCACCGTCAAAATCAACACCTCCCGGATATTGTACGATAGAGATACCGCTGTGCATGATATGCTCGTGCGACCCCGAGGTGCCATGCGGCACCGCGATGCCCAGGCCGATATAGGTAGAGATGATTTGCTCTCGTGCCAGCATTTTGTCCACGTACACCTCCTCTACATAGCCTCCATCCACCAATAGTGCACCTGCCTGCTTTATTGCCTCTTCTTTCGTACCGGCCGTCGCCCCGAGCATGATCATTTCGGGAGTCAGTATTTGCTTCGCGGGAGGTGTTAAGCGGCTTATCAGTTCATCCAGTGCAGGATCATCCAGGAACTGTTTGATGACGATTACCTCTGCTTTGGGATTTTTCCGTGTTACCCGATCCAGGAAAACCGATTGGCATACAACAATATCAGCATCCGGTGGGATGTTGTTGATGGATGTATTGATCACGGTGGTCCCTCTCAGTTTTATCCTGTTCCTGAAGTTGGTTACCCCCATGGCACTCGAACCCATTCCCGCTTCACACGCGAACACGATTTTGTGTATGCTCTTCGTCTGATTCTTCATTTTTATTGTTTCATCCTGTGCCTTTTCCAGCGATTTGCTGTTCTTGCCCCTCACGAGGAATAAGGCTACAAGGAAGGAAACCGCTGTCGCGATCACAATACCCAGGATTACCTGCAAGGTCATGCCACGTGGCGACATGGCCGCGATGGTAATAATGCTTCCCGGTGAAGCCGCTGAAACGAGCCCGAACCCGGTAAGCTGGTAGTAGGCCATCGCGCTTGCTGATCCGGCGATGGCTGCCACGATCAACACGGGGCGCATGAGTACGTAGGGGAAGTAGATCTCGTGAATCCCGCCAAAAAGCAAGATGATGCCAGATGCCGGGGCTGTTTTTTTTGCGATTGCCTCACCCCGCAACATGTAAGCGAGTAAAATCCCGAGGCCGGGACCGGGATTGGCCTCCAGTAAGAATAGCACCGAAGAGCCAAGTTCACGTGCCTGCTCTATACCCAGTGGTGTTAATATCCCATGGTTAATGGCATTGTTCAGAAACAGGACCTTCGCCGGCTCAATAAATATCGCTACCAGGGGTAGCACCCCTTTGTTCAACACGAACTCAACACCGGAATTCAGCAGGCTCGTTAAACCAAGCATGACCGGTCCAATGATCAGGAAACCGATGATTGCACAAGCCATGCCGAGAATACCTATCGAGAAGTTATTGATCAGCATCTCGAAACCCGGTTTCACCCTGTTCCTTGTGAATGCATCAAACTGTTTTATCACGAGGCCGGCAAGTGGTCCCATTACCATGGCACCAAGAAACATGGGGACATCACTGCCTTCAATCACACCGATGGTCGCTATGGTTCCCATGATCCCTCCACGTATACCAGCGACATTACTGCCGGCGGTATATGCTATCAGCAGCGGCAGCAGGTACCTGAGCATGGGAGTAACAAGCTTGGCCAACTCTTCGTTGGGCAACCAGCCAGCCGGTATAAATATGGCGGTAATCAATCCCCAGGCAATGAATGCCCCGATATTGGGCATTATCATCGCTGACAGCTTGCTTCCAAACGATTGAAGATGTATGCGTAATGAGTTTTCCATCTGGAATAAAGATTAAATGTATTTTAGCAAAATATCATAATTATATTCTTTGGCTTTTTTCAGAAGATCCGTCACCAGCCTGGCCTCGATCCCTGAAGTGGAAATGATCTCAATCTTGTTCACCAGGAGGGGTGAAAATGTAGCGACCTCTTTATAAGCCTTCACAATCTTCATGTTCAACGGTGAGGAAGCTTCAATACCTGTTATTTTTTCAATGGCGGCAGAAAGACCTACTTCCCGTATCATCTCCTGCATACGGGAACTCTCGGGATCACCGGGGTATTGAAAATGCAATGCAGCTCCTATCCCCAGCAACAGATTATCGATAGGTAATCCATACCCGTACGCCGTGGTGAGCGGTGATATAAGCCTGTCCCCCGCGGCGAGCTTGCGCAGTGGATCTCTTCCAATACGATTCACCTTGTCGTTCAGGTAATAGTTTCGGAAACGCTTGATGATCTTTTCACAATAAGCGATATGTTCATCGATGTCCATCCCGAATTTCTGGGCCAGTGCCGCTCCGCTTTCTTTCATGGCGGCAAGCACATACCTGAGGATATCGGGATCAGCGATGCTCTGTTCGATGGTGTCGTGCCCTTTCATGTAGCCTAGATAGGCGATGATGGCATGGCCCGTGTTGAGGGTGAACAGCTTGCGCTCGATGTAGGCTGACAGGTTGTCGACCCTGTTCACGCCCTCCAGAAGCAGCTCACCTTTGATCTGCGTATTGTCAATGTTCCATTCATAAAAGCGTTCCACGCTCACGTCGGCTACATGATCCATTTTTACCGGTGGTACGATCCTGTCGACCGAGCAATCGACATAGCCTATCCACTTGTCGCTATATTGCTGCGCCCTGTCAGACAACAGTGCCAGCACCTCTTTCTTCAGTTCACTTGTAGCCCTCACGCCATTCTCACAGGCGATGATGTTGAGAAAAGTCTCGTTATTGCGTGCCGCACGTTCTTCAATACCCCTGGCAATCACCGGTGCGATCTTTGGCAGGACAGAAAATCCGACCGCGGTTGTAATGATATCACTCTCCGCCACCTTCTCAACAAGTAACGGGTTGGAGGTATCCAACGCAGTGACATTATCTATTTCGAAACTTTCCGGTTCATGATCGGTTACAAAAACCGTGTAATATCCACGTTCCTGAATCGCGTTGATCATCTGGGCATTTATATCCGCAAAGAGGACCTCATATCCCGATTGTCTTAACAGGGCACCGATGAAGCCCCGTCCTATATTCCCGGCTCCGAATTGTATGCTTTTTTTCATCCGATTAAAAATATTTACTTTCAAAGGTTTCGTATGGAACTCGCTTAAAGGATGTTCCTGTGTGAACATGATTCTCATGTTCGTTTCATACGATTAAGATTTTTTTAAACTTTCGTATGTTTATA
>JADMKJ010000061.1:10569-28212 GCA_015478855.1 Proteiniphilum sp. | reverse complement strand
TCGTTCTTGTCGATATAGACAACAACTGATCCGATATCGAACGGTTTGCTGTTCTTCTTCGCCACGGAGGAGAATGCAGGTATCTCCAGTAGGCTTCTGCCTTTAGTGACCATCAGGACGGGGATGTCGGGGTTATCCCGGTTGATAGAGTAACGCATCCCATTGAAAACATCAGTATGCTTTACAAAGATACGATCGGACAGTTCTTCCAGTGAGCTTTCCAGCCCGCTGACCTGCTGCAGGTACCTGTTAATTTCGGTGTTGCGCATGTTACCCCGCGGCACATCTCCCAGAGGGTGATAAGCGGCCATCAGCACCTCTTCGCCGGTGTGGCTTCCGGTTGTGAAGCCGAAACAGGAACGGCTGTTCATGATCATCACGATATTGTGTGCCAGGTTGTTACTTGTTCCTACCTGGGTATAATCGCTTTCTTTGTAGTTTTTGGAAGAGTGGAGCAACAACACCTCCTCATCGGTGATCTCCATGTCGGTATACTGTTTGAAAACAGCCTTGAACTCTTCAGGTTTGGTCTCCATCAGGATTGATTCCAGTCCCGATGCGCTGATCCTGATTTTGGAAACTGCACCAAAAAGCTCCTCCAGGGTGCGCGTGCTGGAACCGGAGCACTCCCGTGTGCCAATACTCATGCCGCCGGTGCCGTGGTCTGACATGATTATCACTGCTGTGTTCCCGTCTTCTTTTGCGAAAGCCATCACCTTGCCGACCGCTTCGTCAAAAGCGAGGTACTCATCAATGATTGTTGCCGCGTCGTTGGCATGTGCCGCCCAGTCCACCTGACTACCTTCCACCATCAGGAAGAAACCGTTCTCATTGGCCGAGAGCACCTGGAGCGCCTTCTCTGTCATCTCTGCAAGAGAAGGAATCTTCTCCGGGTTTCTGTCAATATTGTAGGGGAGAGCACTCTCCTGAAACAGTGCCCATACCTTGCCATTACCTTTGTAGTTGAGAAGTTCGTCTTTGTTGTTTTGTATAAGCGTTGTCTTGTTGGAGACAAGATGTTCCCTGATATCCGGGGTGATGTGCCTGTTACCACCCCCAAACATCACATCCAGGTTCTGATAGGCTATCTGGGGAGCAATGGCGTTGTTTTTACTCCTCTTGATATGATGTGCAGAAAAATCGGCAGGCGTGGCGTGGGTGAATTCACTGGTGACCACCAGCCCCACGGCCTTCTTCTTCTCAATCTTCAATGCCTCGAGGATAGTAGCGGCCGGCTGCCAGGTACGTGCACCATCTACCGGAAATATGTCATTGTCTGACACATCGGGATGAATGGCTACATTTCCCGCCTGTTGTATTACGCCAGTAGCGTAGGTTGACCCCGTCGGTGCCGAGTCGCCGATGGGTGCGTTTGAGGAGAAGGTGGTGACGGTACCTGTGAAATAGGGGTCTATGTTGAGGTTTTCACCCATGCCGTTGTAATATTTGAACCAACGGGCAGCAGAGTAAACACTGATTGAGGTCCCATCGGGAATCATGACCACTATATTTTTTACGGGCTGGGGATTCTGTGAGAAATTTGAAACGGATAAAAGTATAAAACTTAAAAGCAGGATTACATTTTTCATTATCTGAATAATTAAATATGGAACGAAGGCATAAAGGTAAAAAAAATTGCGAGAATTCTCACCGACCCGATTAAATCGAAAGACCAGCAAAAATTACACATATAACTATCTATATATCAATGTTTTGTATACTGAAGCTTGACGTACACAAGATGCGTATGTAGCTGATTGTCAGCTTTCTTATAACTATCTGAAGACACTCTGAGAAGGGTAAAATCACCATTTTTAACCAATATAATCTATCTGTAGTTATCTTCTTATTGTAATAACCACGAAATTAAACATAAGTATTATGCTCCACTCCAGATTAGTAGCAGTTCTGTTTGCAGCAGAAGTATGGCTTTACTGTACCTCGGCGATTATTTCACTTCCTCCTTATTAAGCGCTATATCTCCCTGAAAAGAGATGGGTTGCCTGTTCATGTCGTTCACCACCAGACGGGCAGTGCCATTCTCCCAAATATCGAAACTGAACGTAACCGACCTGTCCAGATCAAGAATGTCAACCTCAGCGATCCAGTTACCCTTGCGTTTACCCGGTATAACCCGGTATTGGAATTCCGTGCTGGTGAAATTAAACCCTCCTTCATGCGGATCCATCGGAGCACGGTAGGCACGACCATAATAGGGCAGGTAAGCCCTGATGGTATCCGGTAAAATCTTCACTTCATAATAGGGAGAAAGATAAACCGATTTGTAGCCGGTGGGATGAGCATAGGAAGCTTTAAACGTAAAGTCGGAGCTCTCCACAGCAAGACGCAACTCAGTTGCCTGCTTCTCTTTTTCGGCTGCAGACTGCGAGGTGCCGCACGCCTGAAAGATGAGCAGAGATACAAGCACACCGATGGTGCAGAATAATAGTTTTTTCATTTTATGTCCCTCCTCTTTGTTTTTTTAGATAATGTCTGCCACAGCAATATAAAAAGTGACAGGTGTCAATTACCTTCAATCTACCATATAAACAGCGTGATGTATGAAAATGTTTATACCTGGCAGGGAGCAATGTTACTGATCAGGAAGCAATTGAGGAAACAGATGAGAGAAATAGAACAGGAGCATCAGCAATGATGTTACATATCCAAGAAACACATTGGCTTTAGACAATGTTTTGCTATAGAAGTAGGCATTAAGATAGGATATAAGTGCGATGCCAAGTGTGAGGAAGTAGAGAGTTCTGCTCCAGAAGAGTACCTGCAGCAGGAGAAGAATAACGATTAAAAAGACGACAAACTGCAAAAAAGAGAGTGTGAGCACCTTGTCACGGCTGTATGTTCTGATACTGAAATACATATTCGATATGAAGAAGAGTCCTACAAGTATGACAGCGGTCCACTCTGTGATGGTCAATGCGGGAACAGCGGGTAGTGCTAAGGAGGCAAAGAGACGAAAAGGCTGAATGAAACCGGCGATATCGTCATAAAGAAAATAGAGGGAGAAGAGTGAAACATAGATGAGCAGCACGCCGAAAAGAGAGGAGATGAACGACCTGAACTGATATCCCCGCATCGACTGCTCACCTCTCCACCAAAGAGGGAGCAGCACCAATGTATAGATATGAAACAACGAGGCTACAGCTATCAGGATACCGGCACGGAAAGAAAAGAGGTAGGAATCAGGCTTCTGATACGATTTCAGCAGAGGGGAGAATGCCAGCAGTATAAAAATGACAGAGATGTAGTCACCCCTCATTACCAGAAACCAGGGATGCAGAGAAAACAAAAACAGGGGTACCACGAAAGGCAGCGCAGAGCGTGAACGGATAAGTGCAAACCGGATGTTCATGGAGGAGATAATCCATGCAATCATGAATACAGCGATTGTGGAAGCGACAAATGATATCTCCGGATTAAATAAGAGATGAGCTACATGCCTCCAGAGATAACCGTTGTCGGTGACGGTAAACTCCGGCATCTGCCCCCAGTAGAAAAGGGCAGCACGCATACCAAGCACAATCAGCGAGGTGATCAGGTAGGTAAACCGCCCCTCAACGATCGTTGTACGGAATACTCTGACAACAGTGCGCATGGGCCAAAGATACTATTTATTGTGGAAGAAGATCGAAACCGATATCTTTTCGGAAATAACATTTCTCATAGCAGATCTTTCCGATGTTCTTGTAGGATTTATCCAGCGCCTCCTGCATGGTTGAGCCATATGAGGTGACAGCCAGCACACGACCACCGGCAGTGACAACCTGATCATTTATATTTGTTGTTCCCGCATGAAAGACAATACTGTCCAGCACATTCTCAACACCAAGGATTTTTTTCCCTTTTTCGTATGCCTCAGGGTAGCCGCCTGACACCATCACTACGGTCGTGGCATAGCGATCGTCAATCACCAACGACTTCTTGTCGAGTGTTTCGGTAGTTACGCCGATAAACAGTTCCAGCAGGTCAGATTTGATGAGCGGCATCACCACTTCTGTCTCAGGATCACCCATGCGTACATTGTATTCAATCACCTTAGGCTCTCCGTCCACCCTTATCAGTCCCAGGAAAATAAAACCCTTATAGTCGATCCTTTCCTTACGCAGACCCTCCACCGTTGGCTCCACAATCTGTGTACGTACTTTCTCCATGAATACCTCATCGGCAAAAGGAACAGGCGAGACGGCACCCATACCACCGGTATTCAAACCGGTATCGTTCACACCTATGCGCTTGTAATCCTTGGCTACAGGAAGGATCTTGTAGGAGCGTCCATCGGTCAGCACGAACACGGAGCACTCTATCCCCGACAGGAACTCTTCAATGACTACCTTGTTGCCGGCCTGGCCGAACTTCCCGTTGAGCATCTCCGCGAGCATCTGCTTAGCCTCGATCACATCGTTGATGATCAACACTCCTTTACCTGCAGCAAGACCATCGGCTTTCAGCACGTAGGGTGAAGAAAGTGATCCGAGAAAAGCATGCCCCTCATCGATGCTGTCAAGGGTGACTGTTTTGTATCGTGCGGTGGGAATCTGATGACGAACCATGAACTCTTTGGCAAAATCCTTACTGCCTTCGAGCTGAGCTCCTTTTTTGGAGGGACCTATTACTGCAATATGACAGACATCCTCATCATTGCGAAAAAAATCATAGACACCCTTCACCAGCGGGTCTTCCGGACCCACAACAATCATATCTATATCGTGATTGAGCGCGAATTGCTTCATCGCATCAAAATCAGTTACCTCAATGGGTACATTGGTACCCAGCAAGGCCGTTCCGGCATTACCGGGAGCTATATAGAGATTATTCAGATAGCTGCTTTTGCGTATTCTCCACGCCATAGCATGTTCGCGGCCTCCGGATCCAAGTAGAAGGACATTCATAATGCCAAATAATATAAAAGAAATTACTAATTTTCTCGCTCGCAGTGATAACGGGCAACAATATGCAAAGCTACTAAAAAAATTTAAAAGAGAGAGAGACTCAAATAAAAAATGGAGATAATGATGGCTGAATGAAGAAAATAAGCCTTTTTCAGCAGGAAACTGCTATCTTTGCAGCATAAAGAAAAACAATTAGATGGCGAACAACAGAATATGCAGTCTGCTTGGCATCAGCTACCCTGTAATTCAGGCGGGAATGGTGTGGTGCAGTGGCTGGAGACTTGCCTCAACAGTGAGCAATGCCGGCGGTCTGGGTCTGATAGGAGCTGGATCGATGCATCCCGACATATTACGTGAACATATTCGCAAATGCAGGGCTGCCACCCGAAAACCATTCGGTGTAAACATCCCGCTGATGTACCCGCAGATTGAGGAGATCATGCAGATAGTGATGGAGGAGAGGGTAAAGATCATCGTCACCTCTGCAGGCAATCCAAAAACATGGACTTCAACATTAAAGGGTGAAGGAGTCATCGTTCTGCACGTGGTCTCCAGCTCCCGGTTTGCAGTCAAGGCGGAAGAAGCAGGGGTGGATGCCATCGTGGCTGAAGGGTTTGAGGCAGGTGGTCACAACGGACGCGAGGAGACCACCACATTCGCACTTATCCCGCAGGTGAGGAAGGCGATAGCACTACCGTTGATCGCTGCCGGTGGCATCGCCACGGGTGAATCGATGGCTGCAGCCTTTGCCCTGGGTGCCGAGGGGGTACAGGTGGGCACGCGCTTCGCGCTCACCACAGAAAGCTCCGCCAGCGACGCTTTCAAGCAACACTGCATCACCCTGAACGAGGGAGATACACTCTTGTCGCTGAAGAAGGTGAGTCCCACACGATTGATCAGAAATGCGTTCTTCATGCAGGTGCAGGAGCTGGAAGAGCGGGGTGCGACGGCCGAGGAACTACGTATGGTTTTGGGTCGTGGCCGTGCCAAAAGAGGGATATTTGAGGGCGATCTCACCGAAGGAGAGCTGGAGATAGGCCAGATAGCCTCACAGATCAGAGAAATCATCCCTGCCGCAGAGGTAGTGAAAGAGATGATTGAAGATTACAACCGTACAGTGAACAGACTCTCCGAAATAACATTCTGAAATCACCTCCTCCGGTTTTACCCTTCATGCGGGACCGGCAAGAGAAAACATATCGTTATGCGTAATAGTTTTATTTTTATCATTTTCTTAGCCTTCACGGGCATCCTCTCTGCACAGCAGGAGGAACAACTTTCCCTGGAACAGCTTATTCCCGGAGGGAAGCAGTACGCCAATTATTACCCCCGTATACCGGTTCAGTATCAGTGGTACGGGAACAGACTGGCTGCAATAGAGAATGATACAGTCTGGATGACAGACAATCCGGCAAGGAGTCAGAGAAAAAAAATATTCCTCACTTATAAAGAGATGGAAGAGGGGCTGGAGGAGAGTGACAACAAGATTCATAGTCTTACCTTCTCACCTGAAGGCAGTCCCCTGTTAAGGTTTCATACTTCTGGCGGTACAGGCATGTATGACCCGGAGAAGAAAGTGCATCGTGCTTTCTTCCGCTATCCCGATCACAGCAGGAATCATCTACTGTCACCTGACTACACCTGCGTGGCCTACACGAAAGAGAACAATCTCTTCATCCTTGATAAGAACGGCAAAGAGTGGCCGATCTCAGGTGAAGAAGACAAAGCTATCGTTTATGGACAGCCGGTGCACAGGAACGAGTTCGGCATCAACCGCGGCATCTTCTGGTCTCCCACAGGCAGAAAGATGGCATTCTACCGGATGGATGAGACCATGGTGAGTGATTACCCGCTGGTGGATGCATCGGCGAGGGTGGCGGAGGTGAAGAAGAGTAAATATCCGATGGCCGGCATGGAGAGTCACAGGGTGACCATCGGCATTTTCGACAGGGTGACAAAAGAGACCACCTGGCTGAAAACAGGGCAGGATAAACACTATCTCACCAATATTGCCTGGAGTCCCGATGGAGAAGCACTCTACGTGGCTGAGCTCAACAGGGAGCAGAACAGGATGCAGCTGAACAGGTATGATGCCATCACGGGAAGAATTGACAGGACGCTCTTCACAGAGAGTCATCCCAAATATGTGGAACCTGAGAATCCCGTGCTCTTCGTGAAAAAGAGGGATGACAGGTTTATCTGGCAAAGCGAGCGAAACGGTTATAATCACCTCTATCTCTATGATACTTCGGGAAGACAGCTGAAGCAGCTTACCGACGGCACCTGGGAGGTGACGGGCGTGATTGGTTTTGATGAAAAGGGTGAGAATCTCTATTTCATTGCTACACTCCCCTCTCCCATTGATCGCCATATATGCAGCGTGACACTCAGTAGCGGGAAGATTACGCAACACACCACCCTGCCGGGAATACACTCCGCGGTACTTAGTGCATCAGGGAGGCACCTTCTCGACCGCTATGCTGCGCATGACAACCCCGGCAGAACAGATTTGATTGAGACCGGCAGCGGTAAGACCACCCTCCTCTCCCAGGCGAACAATCCGTTTGAGGAATACACCATGCCCTCTGTAGAGCTGGGCTCACTGAAAGCAGCTGATGGCGTGACCGATCTCTACTACCGTATGATTAAACCGGCCGGATTCGACAAAACTAAAAGATACCCCGTGGCTGTCTATGTCTATGGCGGCCCTCACTCGCAGATGGTGAGCAACCGGTGGCGTTACGGGTCAGGTGGCTGGGAGACATATATGGCCCAAAAAGGATATATCGTCTTCGTGATGGATAACCGTGGTACAGCCTACAGAGGCATCGAGTTCGAGAATGTAACCCACCGCCAACTGGGCGTGGTGGAAGCTGAGGACCAGATGAAAGGTGTGGAGTACCTGCAGTCACTGCCCTACGTTGACAGTGAACGCATGGGTATTCATGGATGGAGCTATGGAGGGTTCATGACCATCAACATGCTGCTCCGTTATCCGGATGTGTTCAGCGTGGGTGTGGCCGGTGGGCCCGTCACCGACTGGAAATATTACGAGGTGATGTATGGCGAACGATATATGGATACCCCGCAGGAGAATCCCGATGGATATGAAGAGAGTAGCCTGCTGAACAAGGCCGATCGGCTGCAGTCACGCCTGTTGATTATCCATGGCGATGAAGACCCCACAGTGGTGCTGCAACACAGTCTGCAGTTTCTGAAAGAAAGCATAGAGGCAGGGACACATCCCGACCTCTTCCTTTATCCCGGTCATGGACATAACATGACAGGTCATGACAGGGTGCATCTACACCGCCACATCACACGTTATTTTGAGGATTTCATTCCACAGGTTGAATGACAGTAGTAAAGGCAGCGTGCTCACTGCCGGAAAAATCCTAAAATCTTATTATCTTTGCATTCACTATGCAATACAAACTGTTCCCTTCGGATCGAATTTCTTTCTTCAGCCTCAGCAGCGGCAGTTGCGGAAACTGTTACTACCTCGGCAATTCGCATTACGGCATCCTTATCGATGTAGGACTGGGTCCGCGGGTGATACGAAAAAGACTGGCAGAATACGGAATTGAGCTATCCTCCATCATGGCAATACTGATCACACATGATCACTACGACCACATCAAATCGGCAGGGTATCTGGGTGAGAGAATGCATATCCCCGTCTATGCCACACGCGAAGTTCACCGTGGCATTGCGAACTGTCCCATGATCAGTAATAACCTCAACGGATCTGCCAAATATATTGAGAAAGGTAAACCGTTTCAGATTGAGGAGTTACGTATAACACCATTCGATGTACCGCACGACAGTAATGACAATGCCGGATATTTCTTCGAGTTCGACGGACAACGGATGACGCTGGCAACAGATGTGGGGGCCATCACCGAGGAGGTGGCCTATTATATAAACAAAGCCAATCACCTGGTGATTGAGAGCAACTACGACGAGGAGATGCTCCAAAACGGACGTTATCCTATTTACCTTAAACGCAGAATCACCTCCGGAACAGGACACCTGAGCAACCGTCAGACCGCGGAGTTCATCGCCAACAATTTCACCGCCGACCTGCGAAATATCTGGCTTTGCCATCTGAGCGGTGACAACAACAACCCCGAGGTGGCCTTCAATACAATGAAGGAGCATCTATCACAAAAGGGTATTGAAGTGGGTAATCATGTAGCACTCCACGTGCTGGAAAGAAATGTGCTATCGGTTAAAACTGATTTTTGAATGAAAATTGTCTTTCTCTTCAGCGGCATCGCACCTTACATGAACGCTTTGCTGAACAGACTGGTTGAAAAGGGGGCGGAGATCATCACGGTGATCCCGGCCGGCAAGAGCAGCCAGCTGGGCAAAGGGGTAAAGGTGATTGAGGGAAGGGAGACAGTATACCGCATCATTGTAAGTGAGGAGAAAAAATCAATTACAGGAAAGCATCAATTCCCCGCGCTGCCTTCAATTATAGAGCAGGAGAAGCCCGGGATCCTTGTTGCCGGCTGGCCTTACTTTCTTCAATTCATCACTCACCGTGGCTTGCGGAAATCACTGCGCAGAAACGGCGTCAGGTTTGTGATTCGCGAGATCCCCTTCCAGGTGCCTCCCTTTGGAGAAGCAGGTACTTTCTTTAAACAATATCCGATGTATGATGAGGATATGAATCAACTGAGCAAGGGTGTACCATTTTATGTCAGGCAGTGGCTCACCATGCTGGCAAGGAGATACTGCTATTCAAGAGCTGATGGTGCACTGGCCTACTCCTCCCTGGGTGAAACCATCATGCCCACTTACGGTATCGGCAGAGACAACGTTTTTGTCACATTCAATACGGGTGACAGCGAAGCCTTGTTACGTGAGAGAGAACGTCTGCAGCAGGAGCCTCCTATCCTTCCGGCAAACAGCCACCGTATCATCCATATAGGACGTCTGGTAAAATGGAAGCGGGTTGACCTGCTGCTGGATGCTTTCGTGAAAATAGCTGATGAGTTCCCCGATGCGGAGCTGGTGATAGTGGGAGACGGTCCCGAGAGAGAGAGACTCCGGCGAAGAGCAGAGGAGCTGGGCGTGGACCAACATGTGCTTTTCACAGGTGGGGTGTACGATACAAAAACCATTGGTGCTTACCTGAACGCTTCTTCTCTCTATGTGCTTGCAGGTATGGGAGGATTATCGATCAATGATGCCATGGCTTACGGGCTGCCTGTAATCTGTTCAGTTTGTGACGGCACCGAACATGATCTGATCTCAAACAATATAAACGGCTTCATCTTCAGGGAACAGGACGCCGATGATCTGTCCGATAAGATCGCGGCATTGCTCAGGGATCCTGTACTGCGTGAAAGGATGGGAAAAGCATCACTTGAAGTGATAGAGAAAAAAATCAATCTGGAGAGTGTCAGCACTCGCTACATCGAGGCTTTTAAAAAGATAATGTCATGAACATCCTTATGATCAGCACATCCGACATCAGGGGCGGGGCAGCCATTGCTGCTTTCAGGCTGATGAATGCACTCAACGCAAACGGTGTGTCTGCACATATGCTGGTGAAAGAGAAGCTGTCAGGCAGCAGCAATGTTGTACAGACAGGTAACCGACAGAAAAACAGGTTGAATTTCCTCGCTGAAAGAGCTCGGATTTTTCTACATAACCGTCTCTCCCGCAAGAACCTTTTTACAGTCTCCATTGCCGACAGGGGTATTACCATCACTGACCATCCACTATTCAGGCAAGCCGACGTGATCCATCTCCACTGGATCAACCAGGGGATGTTATCACTGGATGAGATTGACCATATACTCTCCTCCGGCAAGAAAGTGGTCTGGACACTGCATGACATGTGGTCCTTCACCGGTATCTGTCACCATGCATGGGGTTGTGATCATTACGAAAACGGTTGTGGGAGGTGTCCCTTTCTGGGTTCAGGCTCACCGAAGGACCTGTCGGCACAACTGTTCAAAAAGAAACAACTTATCTATTCTTCAGCAGGTATCCGGTTTGTCTGTGTGAGCAGCTGGCTTGCAGATAAGGCGGTACAAAGTGCGCTCACCTCGGGACATACCATTGATGTGATTCCCAACATTATAGATACAGCTCTTTTCTCGCCCGGAGAAAATAACCGGCATCAGCACCAGCGCTGCAAAACCATTGTCATGGGTGCTGCCCGCCTGGATCATCCCATCAAAGGCTTCGACTATCTGAAAAGAGCACTGCAGTTATTGGTGGATGAGAAAAGAATAAAACCGGATTCAGTAAAACTGCTCCTCTTTGGCGGTGTTAAACACCCGGCGTCATTCTTTCAGGAGATTCCGGTGACCTATGAGTATGCGGGACAGATAGTTGACGAGAAAGAGATTGCAGACCTCTACAGGCGGGCTGATGCGGTGGTAGTGCCTTCACTCTACGAAACTTTCGGACAGACCCTCACCGAGGGAATGGGATGCGGTTGTCCGGGAATCAGCTTCGACAACAGTGGGCAGACAGATATTATCACACACAGACAAAACGGATACCTCGCCCGCTACAAAGATGCACGTGATCTGGCCGAAGGTATTTACTGGACTCTCTTTGAAGCCAACAACGACATGCTCCCGGAGAATGCACGGGAGAAAGTAGTAACCCATTACTCCGAAGAAAAAATTGCAGAAAAATATATACAGGTTTATTCAAGACAATGAAGAAACTTTCAGTCATCACCGTCACATACAACGCCGAGCCAACACTTGAACGGACGCTCATAAGTGTCCTGGAACAGTCCTACCCGCAAATAGAGCATCTGATCGTGGATGGGAAATCGAAAGATGGAACTGTGGGGCTCCTGCAACAATATGCAAATGAGAAGATGGTCTGGATCAGCGAACCTGACAAAGGTCTCTACGATGCCATGAACAAAGCTGCAGCCTTGGCCCGGGGTGATTACCTCTGTTTCCTCAATGCGGGAGACACCTTCTTCGCTGCTGACAGCGTGGAGAAGATGATGCATTTAACCAATGGTGATCATGCTCCTGATATCCTCTACGGTGAGACGGCTATCGTGGATGAGTCGGGCACCTTCCTTCATATGCGCCGCCTGAAAGCTCCTCCCGCACTCACCTGGAAAAGCTTCCGGCTGGGGATGATGGTGTGCCATCAGGCTTTCATCGTAAAGAGAGAACTGTTTGAGTCGTATGATCTTTCCTACCGTTTCTCGTCCGATTTTGATTGGTCTATCCGCATGATGAAGAAAGCAAAAACAATCCTTCACACCCACCTCATACTGATTAACTACCTACATGAGGGAATGACTACCATCAACCGGAAGGCTTCGTTGAAGGAACGCTACCAAATCATGGCAAAACATTACGGTGGTCTCTCCACCTTTCTGTACCATATCTGGTTTGTTATGCGGGCGGTTTTACGCTAGCAGGTTGGTACGTAAATAAGTTAATAGGTTAGTAAGTTCGTAGGTTGGTAGGTTGGTAGGTTGGTAGGTTTATAGATGAACGGGTTTACAGCTTATTGCTTATAGCTTACTGCTTACCGCTTGTAGCTTACAGTTAATAGCTAAAAAACAAATGAAACGAAGAAAACTAAAACTGGAAGAGCTCAACCGCCTCAGTGTGGAGGAGTTTCAGGATGCTGAGAAGATACCGCTGGTGGTGGTGCTTGACAACGTACGGAGTCAGCACAATATTGGATCGGTGTTTCGTACCTGTGACGCCTTTCGTGTGGAGGAGATCATGCTTTGCGGCATCACCGCCACCCCTCCCAATGCGGAAATACATAAGTCGGCCCTCGGAGCGGAAGATTCAGTGAAATGGCGCTACTTCGAAGAGACCCTTACAGCCGTGGGTGAACTTCATGCCAGGGGTTTCACTGTCTACGCAGTTGAACAGGCAGAGCACAGCCTCTCACCGGAGCAGCTCATGTTAGCTCGAGACCGCCGCTATGCCGTGATACTGGGACATGAGGTCCACGGTGTACAACAGACGGTGGTGGATGCTGCTGACGGATGTCTCGAGATACCGCAATATGGCACGAAGCACTCCCTCAATGTGTCAGTTACGGCGGGGATTGTAATATGGGATTTTTTCAAGGGATTGCGATAAAACAAAAGTGTGGATAGTTCCCCGGCAAGATTTACCGGGTTATATTACAAGAATCTCAAAATTAATTTCTATCATTGCATCTTACTATTTCCCTTTATACAGAATAAAAAACTGCATGATTTCAACATCTTTTTGATGAGAGAGACACCATTCACTGATTATGACCAATGAATCAACTGAAAAAGCAAAAAAAAAATGTTTTGTCAATACGGTTAAATAATTATTTCCATGGAAAAATATATCCTTTCACTTGACTCGGGGACTACCAGCAATCGCGCCATCCTCTTTGACCACTCGGGCAAAATTGTTGGATCGGCACAAAAAGAATTTGACCAGATTTTCCCACAATTGGCATGGGTTGAACACGACCCTGAACTGATATGGGATACTATGCTGCAAGTTGCCCGCAGTGTAATACAACAGCACAATGTCAATCCATCACAAATTGCGGGAATCGGAATAACCAATCAACGTGAGACCACCATTGTCTGGGATCGCGAAACTGGTGCTCCTGTTTACAATGCCATCGTCTGGCAAGATAGGCGCACAGCCGGTTTTTGCAATGAACTCAAAGAGAAAGGTCTTGAAAAAACAGTGACCGGGAAAACCGGGCTGATCATTGATGCCTATTTCTCAGCAACGAAGATCAGGTGGATCCTCGATCATGTTGAGGGTGCACAAAAGAAAGCAGATGCCGGAAAACTGCTTTTTGGGACTGTTGACAGCTGGCTGGTATGGAAACTTACAGGAGGGAAGCTCCACATTACAGATATCACGAACGCAAGCAGGACACTCCTTTTCAACATCCACACACTGCAATGGGACGAAGATCTGTTGTCACTCTTCGCCATTCCCGCTCACATGTTGCCCGAAGTAAAACCCAGCAGTCAGATATATGGCTTTACAAAGGACGACTGTTTTGGAAGTCCCATACCCCTGGCAGGGATTGCGGGCGACCAGCAAGCTGCACTCTTCGGACAAATGTGCACCGAAAAAGGGATGGTTAAAAACACCTACGGCACCGGTTGTTTTGTGGTGATGAACACGGGAGAAAAACCGGTAGCATCGAAAAACAAACTGCTCACCACCATCGGCTGGCAAATAGGCAACGAAGTGACCTATGCGCTTGAAGGCAGCATTTTTATAGGTGGTGCTGTGGTTCAATGGTTACGAGACCAGTTGGGAATCATCCGTTCCTCCTCGGAAATAGAAGCGTTGGCCAGCGAAGTAGAAAATAACGGAGGCGTTTCATTTGTGCAAGGGTTTGTCGGTTTGGGTGCTCCGCACTGGGATCAATATGCCACCGGTGCAATCATTGGTCTCACCCGTGGTACAGGGAAAGCGCATATTGCCAGGGCAGCACTCGAGGCCATTGCATTTCGCTCAATGGAAGTGATAGAAACAATGGTCTCAGATTCAGGGATCGAACTAAGTGAGCTACGCGTTGACGGCGGTGCTGCAGTGAACAACCTCTTGATGCAGATCCAGTCTGATGCGATCGAACGGAACGTTGTACGACCAAAAATCACCGAAACGACTGCACTTGGTGCGGCCTATTTCGCCGGGCTGGCCGTTGGCTACTGGAAAAATATCGACGAACTAAAAGATCAATGGCAGGTTGACCGGCAATTTACTCCCCGGGTAAAAGAATCCGGAATAGAAAAAACAATCGCCAATTGGAAAAAAGCTATTGAGCGGTCTAAAAACTGGAATAATCCGGATTGAACTACCTTGAAGAGAGGGAGAAGTCAGATGATCAGGTTTACAATACCGGTACGGAAAAGACCGGAACAGAGAGTTAATGTATGGGAAATCTCAATTATCGGTGGTGCGGCAATAGATTGGAATGTCCGGTAGCCGCTGCATGTGGATGATTAATATTATACAAATATGAGTGAATTTTTAGGAGAGTTCTTAGGTACGTTTATTTTGATTCTACTCGGTAATGGTACTGTTGCCAATGTAAATCTCAACCAAACCAAAAGCCATGGAAGTGGATGGATCGTCATCACAGCAGGCTGGGCAATGGCCGTTTTTGTCGCTGTCTTAATTACTGCAGATATCAGTGGGGCACATATCAACCCGGCTGTAACGCTGGGGTTGGCATTTAGCGGATTGTTCGAGTGGGTGAAAGTAGTTCCGTTTATTCTGGCTCAGATGCTGGGAGCAATGATGGGCGCATTCACTGTTTATCTGTTTTTCAAAGAACATTTCAGTATCACCGCCACTCCTGGTATTAAAAGGGCCTGTTTTTGCACCGATCCGGCCATCAGAAATTACCGGAACAATTTCTTTTCTGAGTTTACCGGAACATTTGTGCTTATTTTAGCTGTATTACTGATTTCACTTCCGCAATTACAATACGAATATTTAGGAGGTACCAAGGTGGGCCTGGGATCATTGGGTGCATTGCCTGTTGCACTGGTGGTCTTTTCAATTGGACTTAGCCTGGGAGGCACCACCGGATATGCCATTAACCCTGCACGTGACCTGGGACCACGAATTGTTCATGCGCTTATACCTTTTAAAAATAAAGATGATAATGATTGGAAATATTCCTGGATACCTTTTTTAGGTCCCATTGCAGGAGCAGGGATGGCAGCACTAGTTTATCTGTTCATTCACACATTTTGTGTTTGATGTAGCATACAACATTCCAACCTATCATATCTATGGATAGGCTCTCTCCAGCTTCACATGCTCACCATCGAACACAGCATAGGAAAAATAGGTGATCCAGTCGCCCAGCATGACGATATTGGAGTGAGCTGCTAAAGGCAGATCGAGCAGGATATGGCGATGACCGTAGATAAAATAATTGAGCGTGGGATCTTCTTTCAGTTTTTCTTTCGAGAAACGGATCAGATGCTCTTTCTCCTCACCCAGGTAATCCGCTATCCCTCCGTTCTCACGACTGCTGTTCGACCAGGCATGTGCAAGAGGTATCGTCCATCGCGGATGGATGGCTGAGAAACACCACCTCAGAAAGCGGCTGTGAAAGATCCGTCGCAGTAGGTGAAACGACCGGGAGTCATCTCCCAGTCCGTCGCCATGTGCAAGGAAAAACCTTTTCCCTCCCATCTCCTTTACAAATGGCTCAAAGTGCAGAATCATCCCGCACTCCCTGAAGAGGTAGTCGGTAAGCCAGATATCGTGATTACCAATGAAGAAATGCACCTCCACCCCACTGTCGGTCAACTCGGATATCTTTCCGAGGATGCGCGTAAACCCTTTGGGTACAACATACCTGTACTCATACCAGTAGTCGAAGATATCGCCCAGGAGATAGATCGCTTCAGCTTCCTGCTTCACACTGTCCAGCCAGCGGCACATCTTCCGTTCCGTCTCCACGGAGTCGGTGTGTGATGCCGAACCCAGATGGGCATCGGAGAGGAAGTAGATTTTTTTGTTCACGTTAATACTATTCTGCCAAATCTTGTCACCCCGTTCACATCATCCCCAGCTCCAATAGTGCCTCTTCACTCAGCATCGATCGGTCCCAGGGTGGTTCGAACGTGAGATTGAGATCCACCTTGTTCACCTCGGGGATGGATTCCACCTTCATTTGCACATCCATCAGGATGAAATCGGCAGCGGGACAGCTGGGTGAGGTGAAAGTCATCTCAACGGTAACGTTGTTATGCTCATCTATATCCACATCATAGATCAGTCCCAGATCGTAAATGTTCACGGGGATCTCCGGGTCATACACCGTACGGAGCATCACCACTATCTTATCTTGTAAAGCTTGTAACTCTTCATTCATAATTTCTCTCTGTTTTGTTATTAAACCGATTTAACGGCATATTGTTTACGCTGCTCAGATGATTCCTTCATCGGCGAAGCTATAGTAGCTATCGCCACAGACGATAATATGGTCGAGTAACGTGATATCCATCCACTGTGCAGCCTCTTTAAGCTTCTTCGTGATATGCGTATCCTGCGGGCTGGGACTGCAGTTTCCCGAGGGGTGGTTGTGCGCCAGGATGATACCCGAAGCATAATGGCCAAGCGCTTCACGCAGTATCAGACGGATATCTACCACAGTTCCTGAGATGCCGCCACGACTTACCTGCATTGTGGAGAGCATCTTGTTTGAGCGGTCTGTGAGCATCGCCCAGGTCTCTTCATGATTGAGATCGGAGAGTAGTGGAAAAAAATGGTCATAGCCATCACGCGACGAGGTGATTTTCTTGCGGTCGTTCACCTCGCCGGCTTTTCTTCGTCTGCCCAGTTCCAGCGCAGCGATCACCGTGACCGCCTTCGCCTCACCGATTCCCCTGAAGCCCTGTACCAGGTCGGTCACGCTCATCCTTCCCAGCCTGTTGAGGTCGTTCTCAGCCTTCTGCAGGATGCGCTTGCTCAGCTCTACAGCACTCTCTCTGTCGTTACCCGACCCGATAAGGATGGCAATCAACTCTGAGTCGGAAAGGGTAGAGACACCTTTCAGTAAGAGCTTCTCCCGGGGGCGGTCTTCCTCCGCCCATTGTTTGATGCTTAACCTGCTCATAATGCTACATTTCTGTAGTTTTCCGAGACAAATATACGAAGAATTTTCCGGCGACGAAACAGCTTCCCTCACAAAATTAATCACACCACCTCGTGCTTTGCAGCCACTTCATCCTGTGGCAGCGCCG
>JADMKJ010000061.1:0-10469 GCA_015478855.1 Proteiniphilum sp. | reverse complement strand
TTTGTAAAGAATGCTCCCAGCACCGGCACAAAGAGTCCACTCACCATAAAAGCGTAAGAGTGGAGCATCAGCTCCAACACATTCTCCATCTGCAATGCGATCAGCAATCCCAGCAGGCCAATCCCCAGGGTGATCAGCTGCGACTGTATCAGCCGTGCCTTTTTCCCTTTGGGCAGGGGCCTGATCTTCTTCAGTATGTCACTCTCAATATTACCCGAGGCGGCCATGATGCAGCTGTCCGCCGTGGACATCACAGCCGAGAAGTAGGCCGCCATCATCAGCCCCATCAGCCCTACGGGGAGGATGGTACGTAACAGCAGCGGCAGCCCCATCTCGGCATCCATCGTACCACCGGGGGCGAATCCCATATATTCGAACATACCCGTCTCGAAGGCTACCCGGGCAAAGAGACCCAGTATCACACCCATGAAAGCCATCACGGGCCACTCAAAGGCTCCGGCGATATACCACGCTCTCTGCGCCTCCTTCGGCGACCGCGTGGCATAGATCCGCTGATAGAGTGTCATCCCCACGAACCAGATGGGGATGATCGTCACGGCCCAGTTCACGATGGTCTGCCACTCTATGTTGCTGAGCTGCATAAATTCACCGGGCAGGGTTGCCCTGATCACATCCATGCCTCCGATGGCATGATAACCGAGTGGTATACCAATCAGTATAAGCCCTGCCAGCAGGATGATCCATTGCACCACATCGGTATAGATCACCGCCTTCAATCCCCCCATCGCTGTGTAGGCGACGGCGATCACCCCCATGAAGATCAGCGCCGTGTTCATCTCCAACCCTTCAAAGGTGGCGGAAGCCAGCTTGGCGCCGGCAAGCAGCTGCGAGCTGGTGAAGCCGATGTAGCCGACAGCAGAGATAATACCTGCCAGCAACGCCACGCGGGGACTGTAAAAAAATTCAAACAGCTGGGGGAAGGTATAAAGCTTGAGCCGTGATGCCAGCTTGCTGGCTTTGGGAATCAGAAAAACAGCACTCAACCAGGCACCCAGCAGGCCGGTAAAAAGCATCCACGATCCGGAGAGGCCCATCAGAAAACCGAGTCCCCCCAGACCGATGGAGAAGCCGCCTCCCACGTCGGTGGCGACCACCGACAGGCCTATGACGGAGCTACCCATAGATCGGCCCCCGACATAATAGTCGTCGGCATTCTTGTTCTTTTTCAGAAAATAGATGCCTATGCCCAGCACAAAAAACATGTAAACAGTAAAAATTAGGATGTCAATAATATGCATAACTGATTATTTTGCTGCGAATGCGGAAGGGATGGTGATGCAGCTAATGTAAAAAAAAAATTTATCCCCGGCAGAAGAATGGTTACAGAGGATAACCTGAACACAAATATACTCTTTTAGTGAAAAAAGACAAAAAAAAGAAGAAGCATTTTATGCAATGCCTCTCCCCTTTCTCTTTCCTTTTGTGAATAGTCTCTTTCCTGTCAATCTCTAACACGCTCTACATAAGAACCGTTACGTGTATCGATCTTTATTTTCTCTCCTTCATTGATAAAGAGCGGCACACGCACCTCAGCACCAGTCTCAACGGTGGCGGGCTTCAGCGTGTTGGTAGCCGTATCACCCCTGATGCCAGGCTCGGTATAAGTGATCTGCAGTACGACATGTGTCGGCATCTCCGCTGTGAGGATCGTTCCACTTTCGGCATGTATCTGCACTTCCACCACATCACCCTCTTTCAGGAACTTAACACCCTCGATCTGCTCTTCAGCGATAGGTATCTGCTCGAATGTCTCGGTGTTCATGAAGTTATATCCCATATCATCGCGATAGAGGTATTGAAAGGAACGGCGTTCGATACGCACTTCGTCCACCTTCACACCCGAGTTAAAGGTCTTATCGAGCACACGCCCGGTGGTTACATTCTTCAGCTTGGTACGCACGAAAGCTGCACCTTTTCCCGGTTTCACATGAAGAAATTCAACGATCACGAAATATTGACCATCTAAATCGATGCACATCCCGTTTCTGAAATCAGCAGTTGTTGCCATAAATTGTATTTGTCTGAGTTATATTTGGATTAGCCCGCAAAAGTAATGGTTTTATCCCAGAACGGCAAATAAATTAACGGGTTGGCAATATTTACGGATTGACAAAGTCATTGTTTCATCAATGGACAAAAGCATTTGACGCATCAAGGAAAATCTTTATCAGGAAGAACAGTGTGAGTACATACATGGTGATACTTACATCTTTTACCTTTCCCGACAAGAGCTTGACGATGGTGAAACTCAACATTCCGAAAATGATCCCGTTGGCAATACTGTATGTAAACGGCATAAAGATGATGGTTACAAAAGCCGGGAACCCTTCGCTTATCTCGTTGAAATCGATGTCAGCAACAGAACTCATCATAAATAGCCCTATGATAATCAGCGCCGGGGCTGTGGCAGCTGCCGGCACCATCAGGAATATCGGGGCAAAGAAAAGGGCCAGCACAAACATCAGTGTTGTACTCACACTGGTGAGTCCTGTTCTGCCGCCGGCGGCCACACCAGATGCACTTTCTACGTATGAAGTATTCGGGCTTGTTCCCAGTAGGGCTCCTACAAATGTTCCCAATGCATCAGCAAACAATGCTTTCTGCAATTGAGGGAAGCTGCCGTCTTTTTCAGATTTACCGATTTTAGAAATCACACCAATCAATGTCCCCATCGCATCAAAAATATTGACCATCAGGAAGGTAAAGACGACGATTAACATATCGAAAGATAAAATACTGCTCCATTCAAATTTGAAGAAGATAGGTTCGATGCTGGGTGGAAGGGTAATCCAACTACCCTGGGGTAACTGTATCAATCCCAAAAATCCGGCAAAAAGGGTGGAAACAATGATCCCGATAAGGATGGCACCGTGTACTTTTTTAACTAAAAGTACCGCAATCACCACCAATCCGAGCACAGCAATCCAGACATTGGGATCTGCCATATTTCCGAGTTGAACAAGCGTAAACGGGTTAGCCGTTACGAGTCCGGCGCTTTTCAATCCTATCAACGTGATAAACAGTCCAATACCAATGGGGATCGCATTTTTCAGCGCCACGGGAATGTTGTCAACGATAATTTTCCGGATATTGAAGATGGTCAGCAACATAAAACAGATACCCGAAAGTAAAACACCTGTCAAAGCAAATTGCCAGGAGTGACCCATT
The DNA here is from genome assembly GCA_015478855.1 of Proteiniphilum sp. Lineage (GTDB taxonomy): Bacteria > Bacteroidota > Bacteroidia > Bacteroidales > Dysgonomonadaceae > Proteiniphilum. The sequence goes on along the minus strand of JADMKJ010000061.1, from coordinate 7,280 downwards.
GCAATCACTACGCTGAAGGCAAAAAAGTTGTTCAGTCCCATTCCCGGCGCCTGAGCGATTGGCACATTGGCAATGATCGCCATAAAAAGGGTTCCGGCAATGGCTGCAAGGGCAGTCGTTGTGAATAGCGCTCCTCTATCCATACCTGTTTCGCCCAGGATTTGTGGGTTCACAGCCAAAATATAGGACATAGTGAGGAAGGTGATGATACCCGCCACTATCTCGATGCGTACAGTCGTTTTATGTGTTTTCAGTTTAAATATTTTTTCCAGCATAATCATCTGTTATTAAGCATTAAAAAATCCACTTTGTGGCCAGTGTGGGAATGGCATAAAACTTGCTCTCAGTGAATTTGTTCACGAAGTTATAGCTGAGCTCCACCTCGGTTCCGAGTGCAAACTGAGGAGTGATGTTATACCAGAACTGTGGTTCGCTCAGGAATACCATTTTTTTACCGGTTGCATCACCACCTTCGGTGAATGATTTATCCTCTGTCCAGAGATCCATAAATCCACCCAATGAAAGTTTTCCTCCTGCCAGGGTTGCGTTCCAGGTGACGGTCCATTGTGCATCGTGACTCACCTCCTGAAATGCATTCAGCTTATAAGCCACATAGGTACTCATGAAGAAGTTCCCCAACTGAAAAGGGTAACCAAAACCGGCCATATAGGATGAGGGGATAGAGAAACCAATATCGGTACCCTTCACCAGGCCAAGACCACCATTGTATTCCAGATGGGGCATCAACGGGAAATTACCCAGCTTAAACTCACGTGCAATTTCGGTGTAGACCAACCCGATATTTTTCTTGTTGAAGTTAAGGTCTGCATCTGCAAACATGAAGGTGCTTCCCCATTTATCGGGCTTAAACATCTCGAAGGTAGCGGTCAGATAATTGGATGTAGCGACCCCATCACCATAAAGCGAGTTGCGAGGATCGAAATGCAGTTGTAAGTTCTGCGATTGTGATGCTCCTGTTGCACAAACAATTGCAACGGCAAGAAGGATTTTTCGTAGCATAAAGAGAGAGTTTTAAAATTAATAAATTCAAAGAAACGACAAAAGTATTAAAAATATGCAAATGAGCCTATCATAGGATGGACTTTTTTCTCTTTGTTACTACAAATTGCTGTAATTATCGGTTAAATTTGTAATTTTGTCTCTCCCTATAAAAAATCAACAGAGTATATGAACGAAGAAAGGGCTAAAAATTTGGTCATCTACAATACGCTAAGCAGAAAGAAAGAGGCTTTTGAGCCACTACATCCTCCCCTGGTGGGCATGTATGTATGTGGTCCCACCGTCTACAGCGATATCCACCTGGGCAACTGCCGCACATTTATCTCTTTTGATCTGATATACAGATATCTTCTCCATCTGGGTTATAAAGTACGTTATGTACGCAACATCACCGATGCGGGGCATCTGGAAGGTGATCGTGATGAAGGAGAGGATAAGTTTGCAAAAAAAGCAAAGCTGGAGCAGCTTGAACCTATGGAGATCGTACATAAGTACACGTTGGGATTTCATGAGGTGCTGTCGCAGTTTAATACGCTCCCCCCAAGCATCGAGCCTACGGCCACCGGCCATATCCTGGAGCAGATTGAGATGATAGAAAAAATCCTTGAGGAGGGACTGGCATACGAAGTGAATGGCTCGGTCTACTTTGATGTGGAGAAATACAGCCGTGAACGGGACTATGGAGAGCTGACAAACAGAAAGCTGGAAGATCTGCTTGAGGGTACACGCACGCTCGATGGGCAGGATGAAAAACGGAGTCGCCTCGATTTTGCATTGTGGATCAAGGCCAAACCGGAGACACTGATGCAGTGGCCATCGCCCTGGGGCCGGGGCTTCCCCGGCTGGCATATCGAGTGCTCGGCCATGAGCACCAAATATCTGGGCAGCACCTTCGATATTCATGGAGGGGGAATGGACCTGCAGGCAACGCATCACACCAATGAGATCGCACAATCACAGGCCTGCAACCATACGGCACCGGTCAAATACTGGGTACACACCAATATGCTTACTGTCAATGGTGCACGCATGTCGAAGAGTGCCGGCAACGGCTTCCTGCCACGTGAGCTTTTCACCGGTGACCACCCCCTGCTGGAGAGAGGTTACTCACCCATGACAGTACGTTTCTTTATGGCACAGTCGCACTACAGGAGTACACTCGACTTTTCGAACGAGGCCCTGCAAGCAGCGGAGAAAGGCTACAACAAACTGATGGAGAGCATCTCCACGTTGGATAAATTAGAACCTTCAGCAACTTCATCAGTCAATGTAGCAGAGCTGGAGGAGAGCTGTTATGCCGCCATGAACGATGATTTTAACAGCCCTATGCTGATCGCACATCTTTTCGAAGCAGTGCGTATCATCAACTCCGCCAAAGACAAGACAGAGACACTCACAGCCGAAGATTTGCAGGAGCTGAGGCAGCTGATGTATACTTTCGTTTTTGAGGTGCTGGGACTACTCGACGAGACCAAACTGAGCAGCGGCAGCAAGGTGATCGAAGGGCTGATGGCATTGATCATTGATATCCGCAAAGAGGCTAGAGATAACAAGGAATGGTCTACCTCCGACAAGATTCGCGACAGGCTGAAAGCAGCAGGGGTGGTGATCAAGGACACCAAAGAGGGTGTTGAGTGGAGAATCTGAAAGAATGAACCAATGCAGATCATCCAGTCACCAGCCAAACTGATGAATTTTAACGGTTTGAAGGAGGAGAAAGAGCCCACCAAACCGTTATTCCCGGGCAGGACAAAAGAGCTGGTAACTCTTTGTCAGCAACTGTCGGAAAAAGAAATTGCGGGGTTAATGAAAATCAACCCTAAGATGGCACGTGATGTGTATGAACAGTTTCAGACGTTCTATTTCAAAAACACCCCGAAACGATCTGCCGCACTGGCGTACAACGGCATCGCTTATTCAGGCCTGAATGCATGTGATTTTACAGAGGGGGACCACCATTTTGCCCAGCAACAGCTGAACATCCTTTCTGCGCTATACGGCCTCCTTCGCCCGTTTGATGAGATCAGACCCTACCGGCTTGAATTACAGCTACACATTGCTCCACAAGGGTACAGCACGTTGTATCAGTTCTGGCAGGATACGGTGAATGCCACACTCACAAAGAAACTGAGAAAAGAGAAGGAGAAAACAATCATAAATGTGGCCTCAAATGAGTATGCAAAAGTGATGCAGAAAAGCAAGCTGCCCCGGGGAACCAGAATAGTTGACATCCGTTTTTTGCAACAGGAAAACAACGATTTTAAACAGATCATTGTCCACACAAAAAAGGCGAGAGGACTGCTCTCCCGCTTTATCATCAAAAACAGGCTTACCGATGTGGAAGATGTGAAGGGGTTCGATGACGAAGGGTACTTCTTCTACCCTTCTCTGTCGAAAGAGAATGATTGGCTCTTTGTACGATAAAGCAGGTTAAACATAGAAACAGAGTGAGACGATGAGTGAGAAACGTGTAAAGTTCGCTACAAAGTTGGGGATTGTTGCAGCGGCGGCCGGCTCTGCCGTCGGTTTGGGAAACATATGGCGTTTTCCGAGTCAGACAGCCGATGGTGGTGGTGCCATATTCATTTTTGTATATGTAGGATGCATACTTTTCTTCGGTATACCCCTCATGGTCAGTGAGTTTGTAGTGGGAAGAGCCGCCCAGGCCAACACGGCCGGTGCATTTCACAAGCTGTCACCCGGCACACAGTGGAAATGGGTGGGCAGGCTGGGTGTTCTCACCGGCTTTGTCATCATGGGATTTTACATGGTGGTCTGCGGATGGACACTGGATTATTTCTTTCAGTCACTCTCCGGCAATCTGCACAGGGTCAGCGACTTCACCACAAACTTCAACACACTGCTAAGCAATCCGCTGAGACAGATCTTATGGATGATCCTCTTCACAGGGATGACTGCTTTTTTCATACTCTCGGGTGTGAAGAAAGGAATTGAACAATCCTCAAAATTTTTAATGCCGCTGCTTTTCCTGCTGCTTTTTATCCTTGCCATACGTTCTGTTTTACTTGAAGGCTCCTCACAGGGATTGAACTTCCTCTTCAAACCCAGCATGGAGCATGTGAAACCTACACTCTTTCTCGATGCAATGGGCCAGGCATTCTTCTCTCTCTCCATAGGCATGGGATGTATGATCACCTACGGTTCTTATTTCAACAGCGATATAAACTTCACTAAAACAGCTGTCCAGGTCTCCTTGCTAGATTCAATGGTGGCCATTCTTGCAGGAGTCATCATCTTCCCCTCGGCCTTCGCTCTGAGCACCAACGCGGGCACTATTGTCGACGAGCTGGTGGCTGGAGGTCCCGGGCTATTGTTCATCACACTGCCTGAACTGTTCAATCAGATGCCTCTGTCGATAGTGTGGGCGACACTTTTCTTCTGTCTGCTGTCGGTGGCAGCACTCACCTCCACCATCTCCCTGATGGAGGTAGTGACGGTTTATCTTAATGAGGAGTACCGTCTCTCACGCAGAAGAAGCACGCTCCTGACCTCTTTTGGAGTAATTATCCTGGGTGTCATCTCCTCTCTTTCGCCACCCTTTTTCAATATGCTTGATGTTGCTTCCGCCAAATTTATGCTTCCGCTGGGAGGATTGTTTATCTCTCTCTTTGTAGGGTGGTACCTCGACAGAAAACTTGTCTCTGCCCAGCTTACAAATGAGGGAACACTGAACTACGGGGTTGCCTTTCTGAAAGTCTATATCTTTGTATTACGTTATGTGGCCCCCGCTGCCATACTGGCCATATTCATATACGGACTGGTTGGATAATGGTCGCTGCATTCAGCCCATAAATTACTGTAACTGAAATTCCTGTTACAGATGAGTGAGATATAGAAAATAACATAAATGATTTAAAACAACCTAAAAGCAGGAATAAACAGTCCATCCTTCAATTTAAAATATTATTTTTGTATAACTATTTCATTAAGTATACACACTGAAGCAAAGTTCACTTGCATAAATATGCAGTTGCGGTAATGATTTCATTATGTGTGCAGGGAGGTATAACTGGTTTTGGCTGTTACGGAAAAAGTACTTTTCCAAAAAAGAGCAGAGAGCAGATTTATTTACTTAGCCGAACGCAGGAATAGTCTCAACATTTGAGACAGACTCAAAGAAATAGACTAACTTTAGTGAAAAATAGCCCACTAGAATGCATTTCCAATATAAAATATTACCACCGGAATCAATCCGCACCACTGTACAACTGCCTGCTTCAAAAAGCATAAGCAACAGGGCGATTATTCTAAATGCGCTGAGTCTAAACCTGCATCCCATAAGTAATCTCTCCGACTGTGAAGATACAAGTGTGATCATCGATTCATTTAACTCTAATTCAAACGTGTTCGACGTGAAAGGTGCCGGTACGGCGATGCGGTTTCTAACCGCCTTTCTTGCAGGAATGGAGGGAGAATGGATTATCAGGGGCTCGAAAAGGATGCATGAACGTCCTATTCACCCACTGGTGGAGACTCTCAATGCACTGGGAGCCGGGATTGATTACCTGGATAGAGAGGGCTTCCCTCCCCTTAAAATAAAAGGACGTCCACTCAAGGGGGGAGAAGTTTACCTGGCAGGAGATATCAGTTCACAATTCATCTCTGCCCTGCTGATGATTGCTCCGCTCATGGAAGTCGGGTTAACCATCCATATAGAAAAAAATATTGTCTCCCGGCCCTATATTGACCTGACTCTTGGCATGATGAAGGAGTATGGTGTACATGCCAAATGGGAGAATAACGATATCACGGTGAAACCCCAGAAATACAGGGCAGTGGAGCTTACAGTTGAAGCAGACTGGTCTGCAGCATCCTACTGGTACGAGATTGTCTCTCTTCTGCCCGGATCAGAGGTGAAACTGAAGGGACTGATGAAAAAAAGTCTTCAGGGCGATGCAAATGTAACCAACCTGTTCACCGATCTTGGTGTAACCACGGAGTATGTAACTGATGGCATCATCATCCGCAATGTAAAGAATAAAACAAAAAAGTTCTTTCACGACTTTGTGAATGAACCCGACCTGGCACAAACATTTGCAGCCACCTGTTGTTTTAAAGGTATACCCTTTCTCTTCTCGGGCGTACAAAGCCTGAAGATCAAGGAGACAGACCGCGTGGCGGCATTGATCACCGAATTGAAGAAGCTGGGCTTTCTGCTTAGAGAAGATGGCAAAGGGATGCTTGAATGGGATGGAGAACGTTGTTTTGCTGATAATGTACCCGCCATTGACACCTATGATGACCATCGCATGGCGATGGCACTTGCACCGGGAGCCATCATTTACAAATCACTAATTGTCAACGATCCGGCTGTGGTCTCCAAATCCTACCCTAACTTCTGGCACGATTTAAAACAGGCCGGATTCAGTATTGAAGAAAAGTAACAGATTATGCAAAGTTTATATCTATTTATCGGCATCATTGCATTTTTTATTGTGGCGTTAGCCCTTTCCAATTATTTTCAACGAAAAAGAGGCAACACCAAAGAGCGTGAGACAGCTGCTCCCTCCATCGATCTGGGTGGCGGAGGCTGTTGCGGTGCGCACGAGGTGTGTGATAAAGACAGTCTCATCGCCGCTTTTGCTGAGGAGCCTGAGTATTTCGACGATGAGGAGCTGGATAAATATACTTGTCGTGAATCAGACAGGTTCACCACTGAAGAGGTGGATGAGTTCAGAGAGGTATTCTACTCTGTGCTCGACCATGAGAAACCCCGCTGGGTAAGAAGTCTCCAGATGAGAGGGATCGCTCTTCCTGATGAGTTGAAAGATGAAGTACTGATGATCGTCAATGAGTTGAGAAGCCAGAAAATGCACGCCTAATAGCCGGCAACAGATGAATATCCCTGAACTACTTGAATATGCGTTCTTCCGGAACGCTCTTCTGGGCAGTCTTTTCGCAAGCATCGCCTGCGGGATGATCGGCACATACGTGGTCACCAAGCGGCTGGTATTCATCAGTGGTGGCATCACGCATGCTTCATTCGGGGGGCTGGGGATCGGGTTTTTTTTCGGTCTGCCGCCAATCCTGTCGGCCATGGCATTCTCGGTGTTATCTGCGTTCGGCATTCAGTGGTTGTCTCGCAGACAGGGGGTACGTGAAGATTCCGCCATCGCTGTCTTCTGGTCCCTGGGAATGGCGATAGGTATTGTGCTCACCTTTCTCACGCCAGGCTACGCACCCAACCTATCGGAATATCTTTTCGGTAATATCCTCACCATCACACAGACCGATATTGT
>JADMKJ010000060.1 GCA_015478855.1 Proteiniphilum sp. | reverse complement strand
CCATGCTGCTGCCCCGCGCCGAAGCGGAGGGTAACTGGACGGACGACCTGCTCAAGCCCTGGGGGAGGCTGGCGCGTAACTCGATCAGAAGCACCAACGGCTTTTAGGACATTACTGAAAAGGTTTAACGTGGAAGTGGTTAGTATCAGTTCCCATTCAGTTTCCTGAAGCGGGAAGGGGTGACGCCCACTTTGCCGGTGAAAACCCTGTAAAAGGTACTGTTGTTGGAGAAGCCTGATTGCAGTGCAACCTCATCGATGGGTGGAGTGACTTCGTGTGAAGCCGACAGTATCTTTTTTGCGTGTTCGATACGGTAGTCGTTCACATAGTCGCAGAAATTGAGGTTTCGCCGGTTGTGGATCAAACGGGAGACATAGGTCCTGTTGGTTCCCAGTAGGTTGGCGAGCTCATTCAGCCGTAGCTCCGGATTGAGGTAGAGCATATCTTCCTGCATCATCTGTTCCAGCTTTTCAAAAAGATGATCATACTCCCTGCCTCTTAACCCTCTTTCTACGCTGTTTTCCTTACTTGTCTCCTTTCCCGTGACAGTCAGCGCACCAGCGACATCCACATGGCCGGCATTCATCTCCCTGGTGAGTTCCCGGATGGTGAAGTGCTGCCGGTATCCTGCATAACTGACGCCGAAGAGGGCGAGTGAGTGGGTGATGGAGGGAATGGCCAACAGGTAGGGATACTCTGTGAAGAAATTCTTTCCAATCAGGTTTGAGAGCAGGGAGATGGCTGAGGTGACCACCAGGAACAGCAACAACAGGCGCAGGTTCCTCAACTCCTTGTGATGCACATTGGAGTAGTAGGTGCGTACTTTTTCATTGAATCGGTTAATCATCTGGATTCCTTTCACAACGACTGCCACCACCTGCACGACAAAAAGATACTGGAAGATGTGGATGCGCTGAATCTGGAGCCTTATCGGCAACGTATAGCTGCTTTGTGTGTCTCGGTTGTGATAAAGAACCTCCTGCACGAAGAGGTCACTCTCTTCTGGAGTCATCACAAGATAGAGGATAGCCGAAAAGAGCGAGAGCAGCAGTGCAGGCATGAGAATCCAACCCCAACGCTTGTTGACATGGGTGTCGGTGGTGAGCAGACGCAGATAATAGTAGTAGAGGGGGTATACCGAGAGGGAGGTGAAGACCCAGACGCTGTCCAGGATTTTGTAAACCTCATAATTGTGGTTAAAATAAAACCAGTGGGCTACATAGTTCACCATTGCTACTGAGAGAAAAACCGTCAGAAAACGCTTTGCCCGCTCACGGGTTTCATCCAGCAGAAATAGAGTCAGCCAGAAGAACACCACAAACAGGGGAAACACGGTGAAAACAAAATAAACCATAGCCGGTTTTTCGTTAAGAAGTTGTAAAATTAGGATTTTTTGCCCTCTTTCCCAACTAAAAGTTTACGAATTGAGAATTATTTTTTCTTTTTTGACAATTGAGAATGGATCATATTCTCTAATTTTATTGTTAAAATAATTAATATTATTTTGCATCTTTATCCTAATGTAGCGAATCTGCCAATTTTACGTTTATTACATAGGATTTTCACTAGAGAATATTGAATTAACCATCTTTAACTAAAGCATCAATAATGGAACAAGAGAACAATAAACAGCAGGAAGAGAAGGTTTACCTCGCACCCGACTTCGAGGTAGTAGAGATCGAATTTGAGCAGAACATTCTGGGGGGCAGCAATGATCAGCTGGATGATTATGATTGGGAAGACTGGTAAAATAATGATCTGAATATAATCACAGAATGAATATGAAAACTACTTACTTATATTGTTTGATGCTGACCTTATTTATTTTAATCGGGTCTTGTGCCACAGAAGATATCCAGGAGATACGGGAAGGAAAAGAGGAGCTAAATACTGATCCCGCCATTGCACAGCGTAGCATGTCCCTTCAGGCATCGATGCCGGCAGATGAGGGGGGTACACGTATTGCCCTTACACTCGATGAGAAAAACGTGCGCCTCACCTGGGAGGAGGGTGACAGCATCTATCTGCTTTATGTACAGAATGGTCGGAAGATTGGCGAATATGTGGTTGTGAAAAACATTTCAGCAGATCGTAAGAAAGCCGGTTTTGATATTACCCTACCGGAAGCTATCGAGGATGGTACATTCGATCTCTATGGGGTATATGGTCGGATTGGTGTGAACAGTGTTGATCCTTCCTGGATCTACTTGCCGATGCACAACAGTGACGGTTCACTTCAATCCCTGCAGGAAGAGAAACAGATGATGATGATCTTCAAAGAAGAAGGGCTCAGCAATGCCACCCCTCAGGCGACGGTCACCTTCAATCATGAGGGCTCACTCTTCTGCATTCAGTTGATGAATACCGGAGGGGGTTCCCTCACTAATCTTGTCTATGCAAAGCTATACGGTAATCCAGGCGGATGGGCTCTTAACAATGATGGTGGTAGCGAAGAATACATCTTACCAGAAGCCCGCTACACAGGCGATGCTGATAACTATATACGGTTCTCCTCTCCTGAGAGCAGCCTGGCTCCCGGTGACACCCTCTCAATCTGGGGTTGGTTTCCCACGCTCCCTGATGTGAACTGGCCGCAGCTGGATCTGGATCTGGAAGATTCTGTACAAATGTTGTATAGAAGCTCCAACTCCAAGCCGGCACGCACATCACCCACCGCACCGGGGAAGAGCTACTACTTCTATGCCGCCTGCAACGGATCGGATCTGCATTTTACCGATTCCCGTTTTTCTGCAACTGAGGGGGAACAGGCGACTGATCTCTTCTTCTCGGAATATGTAGAGGGGAGTGACAATAACAAATATTTTGAGTTCTACAATGGCACGGGAGAGGATGTGGATCTTTCTGCTTATCGGATATCACTTTACAAAGATGGCAATACTTCACCTTTTTCCTACAAATTGAGCGGTACTTTGTCAAACGGAGCGGTTCGGGTATTCAAATATTTTTATACATCAATCTATAAAGGAGTGTCTACCCAGTCAAGTGTAGCGAATTTCGACGGGAATGACGCACTGGTGCTGGAGAAAATAACCGACGGAGGTAGCACCTACACACCCGTCGACATCATTGACCGCATCGGTGAGAACCCCGGTACAAGCTGGACTGCCGATGGTGGTTATTCAACGGCAAACAAGACACTGCGCAGGAAATCATTGGTACGCGGTGGTATAACCGTGAACCCCGTCTCCGGCTTTCCCACGCTGGCAACCGAATGGGACTTATATGATCAGGATGTTGTGTCGGGTTTGGGAAACCATATCATGGAGGCGGAATCATCATCGGGTGGTTTTGGATAATTTCACAAAAAGAACAGATCATCTTACACAACCAAGCAGCATGAAGATAAAGGAGCAATTCAAGATTAAAAGGATAGGCGATGAGGAGGTGCTGGTATCCGCCGAGTCGGGCGGGCTCGATTTCTCGCGCGTGATGGTGCTCAATGCAACCGCTGCCTACCTGTTGCGGGAGACGGCTGATCGTACCTTCGATGCGGCGATGTGGGTAGATATGCTCACCGGGCACTACCCTGTCGACAGTGAGAGGGCAGAGGCTGATGTGGAGAGGCTGCTGGAGAAGCTCAAACAGGAAAAGGTGCTGGAATGAACCAACAGGAGAGACTATACCTGACCCTACTCAGTGCCTCGCTCTGGCAGCAACCAGTCGATGCGGATCTGTTTGTCGGCATCGATATGGAGGTGTGGCAGGAGCTCCTCAAGCTGTCGGATGCACAACGCACGACCGCTTTTCTGACCGATAGCATTCTCTCCCTGCCGGAGAAGCTGCAGCCACCCCGTACCCTCCGGCTGAAACTGCTGTTGCAATGTGAGAAGATTGAGAAGGCCAACAGGCGGCTGAATGAGTTGCTTGCGCACATCGAGTGGGAGTACAGGCTGTTGAATTGTCCCTTTGTGCTGCTGAAAGGACAGGGGGTAGCATTGTGCTATCCTCGACCACTGCGGCGTACACCGGGTGATCTGGATCTCTTTTTATACCGCAGGGGTGATTACGAAACGACCCGACGGTGGATAGAGGAGAAGGGGTTCCCCTGTGAGCAGGAGTCGCTGAAGCACCTGGGATTCAACATCGGCGCTCTCCATGTTGAGAACCATCGGCTGATGGCTACCTTCGACCGGCCGAAATTTGATTGCCGCTTCCGTGAGGAGGAGCAGCGGCTCGTGGCACGGGGTGAATGGTATAGTGCACGTATTGGAGGAACGGTGGTGCAACTACTGCCTCCCACATTCAATGCCTCTTTTCTCTTCATCCATCTCTTCCACCACTATATACATGCCGGGGTGAGCACCCGTCAGCTGAGCGACTGGCTTCTGCTGCTCTCGAAACATCGGAACGAGATCGACAAATTGGAGGCGGCGCGTATGCTCGAGCGGCTGGGGCTCAGTCGACCGGCTTCGCTCTTTGCGTCTGCAGCGGTACATTATCTCGGGGCATCACCGGAGATCTTCCCGCTATCTCCGGCACCCTTTACATCCACCGTGGAGAAGGTGATGGGTGACATCCTGCAGGGAGATCG
>JADMKJ010000059.1 GCA_015478855.1 Proteiniphilum sp. | reverse complement strand
GAAAATTCTCCCTGTTTTTTTGTTAAATCCAAAGGAAAGCAGTACCTTAGTGTAGTCAAAAAAAAAGCTTAACGCAATCAGCTATCCAGCTGTAAATAAGCTAGATAAATATATTTGTTTGAAGAGAAAAATCACTTTATAATATGATAGATCAGGAAGACAGAATCATCAAGATAAATATCGAAGATGAAATGAAATCGTCATACATCGATTATTCGATGTCGGTGATCGTTTCCCGTGCGTTACCGGATGTACGCGACGGGTTTAAACCGGTACACAGACGTATCCTTTTTGGGATGTCGGAATTAGGAAACACACCCGATAAACCCCATAAAAAATCAGCGAGAATCGTAGGAGAGGTACTTGGTAAGTACCACCCGCACGGTGACTCTTCGGTATACAATGCCATGGTGCGTCTCGCACAGCACTGGAGCATGCGCTACACCCTTGTCGACGGACAGGGAAACATGGGTAGTGTGGATGGAGACAGTCCTGCAGCCATGCGATACACTGAGGCCAGATTGAACAGGCTCGCAGAGGAGATGCTTCGGGATATTGACAAGGAAACGGTTGATTTACAGCTGAATTTCGATGATACTTTGCAGGAGCCAACAGTGCTTCCTACACGTATACCCAATCTGTTGATGAATGGTTCATCTGGTATTGCCGTTGGTATGGCAACCAATATTGCCCCCCACAACCTGACTGAATGTATCAACGGCATCATTGCCTATATCGATGACAGGGAGATCGATATTAAAGGGTTGATGCAGTATATCAAGGCACCCGATTTTCCCACAGGATCGTTTATCTACGGATATAAAGGTGTGGAAGAGGCATTCGAGACGGGTAGGGGACGTATTATAATGCGCGGAAGAGCTGAGATTGAATCGGGAAAAACACACGATAAAATCATCATCTCCGAGATACCTTACCTAGTCAACAAGGCTGATATGATCAAACATATTGCCGATCTGGTATCAGATAAAAGGATTGAGGGTATCTCCAATATCAATGATGAGTCTGACAGAGACGGTATGCGCATCGTGGTGGATATCAAACGCGATGGCAATGCCAACGTGGTGCTGAATAAGTTGTATAAACTGACTGCTTTGCAGTCATCATTCAGCGTGAACAATATTGCACTGGTAAAGGGACGTCCCGAATTGCTGACGCTTAAGAGGATGATTGAACTCTTTGTGGAGCACCGCCAGGATGTGGTTATACGGCGTACAAGGTATGAATTACGGAAGGCACAGGAGCGGGCTCACATCCTGGAAGGGCTGATAATCGCTTCAGATAACATCGATGAAGTGATCTCTATTATCCGTAGTTCCTCCACACCATCCGAAGCGATTCAACGCTTGATGGAGCGTTTTGGACTTAGTGATATTCAGTCGCGTGCCATTGTAGAAATGCGGCTGAGACAACTTACCGGTCTGGAGCAGGATAAGCTGCATGCTGAGTTTGATGCGATACAAAAACTGATCACTCACCTGAATGAAATTCTTGATAATGAAGAACTTCGGATGACAGTGATCAAAGATGAGCTGATAGAGATTCGTGAGAAATATGGTGATGAACGTCGTTCTGAAATTATTTTTTCTTCCGAAGAGATGAATCCGGAGGATTTCTATGCCGACGATGAGATGGTGATCACCATCTCACACCTGGGGTATATTAAGCGGACACCCCTGACCGAGTTTCATACACAAAACAGGGGAGGGGTAGGAGCCAAAGGATCGGTCACCAGAGAGGAAGACTTCGTGGAATATATTTATCCTGCCACAACACATAACTATATGCTCTTCTTCACACAGAAGGGAAAATGTTACTGGCTGCGTGTATTCGAAATACCCGAAGGAACAAAAAATTCAAAGGGACGTGCCATACAAAACCTGCTCAATATTGATCCGGATGATTCCGTGACCGCATTTGTACGTGTAGATACACTTACAGATGTTGATTACATCAACTCTCACTATCTTCTCTTCACCACCAAACTGGGAGTCGTGAAGAAAACAGTGCTCGAAGCATACTCCCGTCCAAGACAAAACGGTGTGAATGCGATCACCATCAGAGAAGAGGATCAGGTGATTTCTGTACGTTTAACTGACGGGAATCAGCATGTGATCCTTGCCAACAGAAACGGACGTGCCATCCGGTTTAAGGAAGATGCTGTCCGTGTGATGGGACGTACCGCCACGGGTGTGAGAGGGATGACATTGGATGATGACGGTGAGGACTGCATCATCGGAATGATATGCATGGATCCTCATTCTGAAAACACCATCATGGTCGTATCTGAACAGGGATATGGAAAAAGAACCCATCTTGACGATGATGATGGAGAGCCTGTTTACCGTATCACCAACAGGGGCGGGAAAGGTGTTAAAACAATGAATGTGACAGATAAAACAGGTAAACTTGTAGCCATCAAGAGTGTGTCAGATGAGAACGATTTAATGATAATTAACAAATCAGGCATAACCATTCGTTTAAAAATTTCCGATATTCGCACGATGGGACGTGCCACACAGGGTGTACGTCTTATCAATCTGGAAAAAAGGAATGATCAGATTGCAGCGGTATGTAAGGTAAACAGTACCGACGACATAATTGAAGATGAAAACATTTCCGTAGAGTCTGTCGATGTTCAGAATGAATCGGGCACTGAAGAATAATAATCCATTTTAAACTTTTTGCTACTATTTAGTCAAAGAGATAAAGCAAATAAATTTAGAAAATCAAAATCAGTTTAATCACAATTAAAAAAATGAATAAAATGAGAAAATTCTTATTCCTTACTATGATTGCCTTTTTTTCCGCAGGGACTCTCTTCGCGCAAAAATCGGCAGTGAAAGACGCCAAAAGAGCACTGGGCAGAGATGACCTGAAAGAAGCCACAACATTGATAAAACAAGCATCGGCACATACTGAGACTGCCGGTGACCCGGAGACCTGGAAAATCATGGGTGATATTGGCAATAAAGCATTCGATTTGGAGAGAACCAAAGCCATGCTGGGTAATGAATCCAATGACAAAGTGATGTACGACGGACTGCTCGAGTCTTACAATCCCTATTTGAAAGCCGACTCACTGGGGCAGCTACCTGATGGAAAAGGAAGAGTAAGAAACAAGTTCCGTAAAGATATTGCCGGAATACTTCGTGCAAACCATCCTTTCTACATCAACGGAGGTGTCCATTATAACGATCAGAAAGAGTATAAGAAAGCGACCGATTTCTTCCAGATTTATTGGGATATCCCATCGTTGCCGATGTTTGAAGATCAAAAGGATGTGTTTGTACTTGACAGTACATACCAGACGATTAAGTATTACGCGATTATTACCGCCATCCAAAGTGAAGACCATAAAAGAGCTTTGGCCATGTTACAACGGGCTGCAAAAGAGCCTTTCATCGAAAATAGCGCCTACAAGGAAAGTGATATCTTTGAATTAATGGCAAGCGAATATATCAATCTGGGGGACTCCGCCAAATTTCTTGAGATACTCCATGAAGGGGCTGAGAGATTCCCGAATAGCAAATACTTTATTCCTAACCTGGTGAACGTATTCATCCGTCAGGGTGAAACAGATAAAGCTATTGAATATCTGGAACAGGCTCTTCAGAATGATCCTTCCAACGCATGTGACCTTAACAGTGTGAAAGGGGCGTTACTGGCTGAGCAAGGCGATTTTGAAGAAGCTGAGAAAGAGTATAATAAAGCACTTGCACAGGATCCAAACTGTGAAAGAGCACTTGAAGCTATCGCTGTCAATTATATCCTTCAGGCACAGAATCTTAAGGAGAAAACAGCCATGATGACTGACAGACAACAACAGGTTGCCAACGATAAGATAACGGTGGAATACTATCTGAAATCATTGCCTTCTCTGGAGAAGTTCACCCAACTGCTTAAAGAACGCAGCGCTGCGCCACATGATATTGAATCGGCTCTTCTTAAACTGAGAAATGTCTATTACAACCTCAGTGCCATGGGAGTAGATAAATCAGCAGAACTCGAAGTAGTGGAAAAAGAATTGAATCTCTGATAAGAAAGATCCTAATAATTGAAAGGTGAGAACTGAAATGGTTTTCACCTTTTTTTTACTTTTCATAATGAAAGGATAGGTTACAGCCTTACGCATCTCCTCCTTACCCTCATACCGATTAAACATAATAGTAATTATAGGAATATTTAATTCAGTCAGTATTCATTGATGATTTTCAATTGTAAAGCTATCGGGATCGTATATGAAAACAACATAATTTCGATTTAAGAGATATGGACAAACGGTTATATTTTATTATCTTTGTAACCCTATTAGCACAACCCAGATCAATTGTGGAATAAAATCTGCACCTATTGAAGAAATTTGTAACAGATGAGCAATCAACGATACAATCAGCGTGGCGTTTCGGCATCGAAAGAAGATGTGCACAACGCCATCAAACAGATCGACAAAGGTCTTTATCCGAAAGCCTTCTGTAAAATAGTACCCGATTATTTGGGTGACGATCCCGAATACTGTAACATCATGCATGCCGATGGTGCCGGCACAAAATCATCACTTGCCTATATTTACTGGCGTGAGACCGGCGATATATCCGTTTGGAAAGGAATTGCCCAGGATGCGCTGATCATGAACATTGATGATCTGCTCTGTGTAGGTGCCACGGATAACATACTGCTCTCATCCACCATCGGACGGAATAAAAACCTGATACCCGGTGAAGTGATCTCGGCCATCATTAACGGTACGAACGAACTGTGTGAGGAGCTCTCCACGATGGGCGTACATATCTATCCCACAGGAGGAGAAACAGCCGATGTGGGTGATCTGGTGCGGACCATCATTGTAGACAGTACGGTGGCATGCCGAATGAAACGCACCGATGTGATTGACAATGCAGCCATTCAGGATGGTGATGTGATCGTGGGTCTCTCGTCTACGGGACAAGCCACCTATGAGAAGGAGTACAATGGCGGCATGGGAAGCAATGGATTGACATCGGCCCGGCACGATGTGTTTGCCAACTATCTGGCACAAAAGTATCCTGAAAGTTACGATGCTTCCATTCCTGCAGATCTTGTCTATTCAGGCGGGATGAAATTAACGGAAATGATTGAAGATCTGGGTATGGATGCCGGTAAACTGGTGCTCTCCCCCACCCGCACCTATGCTCCTGTTATCTCTCAGATAATCAATGAGTTGAAAGGTATCATCCATGGCATGGTTCATTGTTCCGGTGGTGCCCAGACAAAGATCATGCATTTCCTGGGAGATGGGCTGAAGGTGGTTAAGAACAATCTTTTTCCTGTCCCTCCCCTCTTCGATCTGATTCAGAAACAATCCGGTACCGACTGGAGCGAGATGTACAAAGTGTTCAATATGGGACACCGCATGGAACTCTATCTCCCCGAAGCATATGCAGAACGGGTCATAGAGATTGCCCGATCATTTCAAATCGATGCACAGGTCGTAGGCCATGTGGAGAAGTCGGATAAGCGGGAACTGGTGATTGAGAGCGAACAGGGACGTTTCATCTATTCATAATATGTCAGACAATTCTTTTCTCGATAAATTACAACACCTGGTCACCCGCTTTGAAGAGGTGGCAACACTGATCACCGATCCGGAAGTGATTTCGGATATGAAGAGATATGTGAGACTGAACAAAGAGTACAGTGATCTGCAAAAGATTGTGGAGGTGCGTAACGAGTATAAGGCAGCACTCGAGAGTACTGCAGAAGCAAAAAATATTCTCGATAAGGAGACAGATGCCGATCTGAGACAACTTGCCAATGAAGAACTCTCGGTCAACATCGAAAAAATTCCTGCCCTGGAGGAGAAGATCAAGCTGATGCTGATCCCTGCTGATCCCGAGGATGCCAAGAACGTGATCATGGAGATTCGTGCCGGCACAGGGGGCGATGAAGCATCCATCTTTGCTGGTGACCTCTACAAGATGTACACCAGATACTGTGAGAACAAAGGGTGGAAAACCGAAGTGACCAGCATCACAGAGGGGACAGCAGGCGGGTTTAAGGAGATTATCTTTACTGTAACAGGTACCGATGTATACGGCACACTGAAATATGAATCGGGTGTGCACAGGGTGCAGCGTGTACCTCAGACCGAGACCCAGGGACGGGTGCATACCTCCGCGGCGACGGTGGCAGTGCTGCCGGAGGCGGAAGAGTTTGATTTTGAACTCAACCCGGCGGACATCGACTTCCACACATCCCGCTCCAGTGGTGCCGGGGGACAGAATGTGAACAAGGTAGAAACCAAGGTGCAGCTGACCCACAAGCCTACGGGGATGGTGGTGATCTGTCAGCAGGCCCGTTCACAGTTACAGAACAGGGAGCTTGCCATGCAGATGCTTCGTACGAAATTGTACGATATTGAGCTCTCCAAACTACAGGGGGATATTGCCTCACGCCGGAAGACAATGGTTTCCACCGGCGACAGGTCTGCCAAGATACGCACTTACAACTATCCACAGGGAAGGATCACCGATCACCGTATCGGCTACACCATCTATAACCTCTCTGCATTTATGGATGGCGATATTCAGGGTGTGATCGATCAGCTCATGGTGAGCGAAAATGCGGAGAGAATGAAAGATACTGACGGTTAAAGGGCTGGCACTTTGAGATAATTGATGTTTCAAACTTACCATATATGACTAAACAACAACTTTTCGAACAGATCCGGAAGAAACAGTCCTTCCTCAGCGTGGGACTCGACACTGATATCACCAAAATACCTGAGCATCTGCTTGATACGGATGATCCTATCTACACTTTCAACAAAGCTATTATAGAGGCTACGGCACCCTATTGTGTGGCTTACAAGCCCAATCTGGCTTTCTACGAGAGCATGGGTGTGAAGGGATGGATGGCACTGGAGAAAACGGTAGCCTACATCCGGCAGCGCTTTCCGCAACATTTCATCATAGCAGATGCGAAGCGGGGTGATATTGGTAACACCAGTGAGATGTATGCCCGCTCCTTCTTCGACAGGATGAAGCTTGATGCCGTCACCGTGGCGCCTTACATGGGTGAAGACAGCGTCAAGCCGTTCCTGCTTTATCCTGAACGCTGGGTGATCCTGCTGGCACTCACCAGCAATAAAGGATCGGTTGACTTCCAGCTGACGCAGGATGAAAAGGGAGAACGTCTGTTTGAGAAAGTGTTACGTACCTCCATACAATGGGGTGATGATGAACAGATGATGTATGTGGTGGGGGCGACACAGGGTAAATTCTTTGAGGAGGTACGGAAAATCGTACCTGATCATTTCCTCCTTGTTCCCGGCGTGGGCGCACAGGGCGGCTCACTGGAGGAGGTGTGCCGGTATGGTATGAACAGCTGCTGCGGATTGCTGGTCAATTCATCACGTAGTATAATCTATGCCGATAGTGGCGAGGATTTTGCTGCTGAGGCTGCCAGGGAAGCTAAGAAACTGCAACTTGAGATGAGAGAGATGCTCACGAGATACCTACGTTAAAGCGTTGAATGGTGTGAGCTGAATGCAGTGAGATAAAAAAGAGAGCTGATAGCTGTTATTTATGAAAAAGCGAAAAATAATCAATGATCCCGTTTTCGGTTTCATCAGTATACCCAACGATTTTGTGTATGAGGTGATTCAGCATCCTTATCTGCAACGGTTAAACCGTATCCGCCAACTGGGCCTGGCGCCTTTTGTCTACCCCGGTGCACAACACAGCCGCTTTCATCACTCCATAGGTGCCATGTTTCTGATGGACGAGGCCTTGAAAACATTGAAGGAGAAAGGACATGATATCTCACCACAGGAATACAACGGAGCACTGGCAGCAATACTTATGCATGATGTGGGTCATGGTCCCTTCTCCCACGTACTTGAGCATACACTGGTGACCAACATACACCACGAGCGCATCTCGCTGATGATGATGCAACAGATGAACGACGAATGGAGCGGCAGGCTTCAGCCAGCCATCGATATTTTCACTGACAACCATCCCAAACGGTTCCTTCACCAGCTGGTGAGTGGTCAACTGGATGTGGACAGACTCGATTATCTGCGTCGGGACAGCTTCTTCACTGGTGTGAGTGAAGGGAATATCGGATCGGCACGCATCATCAAGATGCTGGATTTGAAAGAAGAAAAACTGGTGGTGGAATCGAAAGGTATCTACTCGATAGAGAACTTCCTGATGTCACGACGGCTGATGTACTGGCAGGTTTATCTGCATAAAACAGCCGTAGCAGCAGAAAAGATGATGATCAACACACTTAGGAGAGCCAAAGAGCTTTCGCTGAACGGCGCAAAACTGTTCGCCTCCCCTGCCCTCGCCTACTTTCTTTCGAATGAGACGAC
Organism: Proteiniphilum sp.; assembly: GCA_015478855.1. Taxonomy (GTDB): domain Bacteria; phylum Bacteroidota; class Bacteroidia; order Bacteroidales; family Dysgonomonadaceae; genus Proteiniphilum. Next base: position 20,203 of record JADMKJ010000059.1, on the reverse strand, counting down.
CATCACCGATTTTGAGCATAATGGTGAAGCGTTGAAACATTTCATCAACCTGGATGATAACGATATCTGGACTTCACTGAAAGTATGGACAACACATCACGACAAGGTTTTATCCCTATTAAGTGATGGTATGGTCAACCGCAGATTATTTAAAATAGAAATAACTGAGGAGAATGTCAATGGTGAGAAAGTCACTTTGTTTCTACAGCGATATATGCACAAATACCATATCAGTCGCCATGAAGCATCATACCTGCTATCATCAGACATTTTAACCACTGACATGTACAGTGAAAAGGACGACAGTATAGATATCCTTTACAAGGACGGCAGGGTCAAAGATATCTCACGTGCGTCGGATATGCTGAATATTGAATTGCTGTCCAAGAAAGTGGTGAAGTACTATTTTGCCTATTTGCAAGAGTGATTACTTATCCTTACCGGTGGGTGTAGCTGCATCATCATCACGGGCAGTTGGAACAAAGAACCATACCACTATCATACCGATTACCCCGAGAGAGAGGATTAAAATTCTTATGGAGATAATTTTAATTACGACAAATGAGGAGAACAGGACCATCAATGTCATAAAAGCAATAATACCCATTTTTCCTTTCCTTGTCACTCCTTTACGTCGCTGGTAACTTTTTATTCTTGGTCCCAGTATTCTGTTGCTTAACAGCCTGTTATATAGTTTTTCCGAACTTTTGGCATACAATATGGCAGCCAACAGCGCCAGCGGTGTCACCGGCAGCCCGGGAACAATAATACCCAGGAGAGCAAGCGCTATTGATACTGTTCCCCCTATGATGTAGAGCCAGCGTCTGACACTGTTTTTCTCTATCACCAGCTTCGCTTTTTCCTTCGGGATGGTTACTGAGTAATCATGTACTGCGGGTCGGCTGTTATTAATTGGGTCTTTATCCATTCTTTCAAGTCGTGTGTCCATTGTTATGAAACGAGCATGAATCTACGTTCAGATCAGCTGTGATCATATTCATATTATGAGTCGGCAAAGATAACCAAATAATCAGAAAGCACAAACGCTCCCATTGCAGGTTCGCATCTCTTTTATAATCTTGTCGTTATTTTTTGGACATTAACAAATTTCCATTATCTTTGCAATCATTGTTAAGGTTATAGAAAAAAACAGCTGTTATAGGTATGAACCCCACTGAAGGAAAGAAAAAGAAAATACGCCTGCTTTTCGTATGTCTTGGCAATATCTGCCGCTCACCGGCAGCCGAAGGCATAATGTTGGGAACTGTAGAGAAGAACGGACTACAGGAGATCATCGATGTGGATTCAGCAGGCACTTCGGGTTGGCACCAGGGTGATTTGCCGGATGAACGGATGCGTGTCCACGGAGAGAAAAGAGGATATGATTTTTGCAGTAGGGCCCGTAAATTCAAAAGGGATGACTTTGATAATTTCGATTATATCATTGTGATGGATGAGAATAATTACCGTAGTGTGAAATCACTGGCTTCAGGTAAGGAGCAGACAGATAAGATTCATCTGATGACTGAGTTTTCAGTCCAGTTCAACAATCACAACCATATACCTGATCCCTATTATGGGGGTTCTTCCGGTTTTGAGCTTGTGCTCGATCTGCTGGAAGATGCCTGTGAAGGATTATTGCAGGTAATCAAAAAGGAGCATTCGCTTTACTGATATAAAAAAAACGGCTGAGTTCTCAACCGTTTTTATATCCATGAAATTAAGTTATTTCAATTTGATCAATTCATATCAATAGGTCATACGTACCTCTACCTTTCCGGCTTCCTCAATCATTTGAGTGATCTGATCGAGTGAGGGCAGGCGACGAACAAGATTTTTTGTGTCATTCACCTCCTTTATTTTAGCATATAGATTTTCAGCATTACGGGTACGTAACTCTTTTACAGTGTCAACGCCGGCCTCTTCCAGCAGTTCTGAAAACTGAGGACCTATTCCGTTAATACGAAACAGATCGGCGTGATTGGTCCATTTTAGAATCAGCTTCTCTTCAATTCCTGTCTCCTTTGACAAACTTGTACGACCTGTTTTACTTGCACCTTTTTCGAGTAAATTGTCGACACTGTTAATACCGGCAGCTTTTAATTTCTCACTATACACGGGACCGATACCTTCTATTTCTGCAATCTTGTAAACCATAACATTATATTTTTAATAGTTAAGAGGGTTAAACAGTTTATTACCGACTCAAATATAATTAAAAACCCGGGGAAATGTGTAAAGATTCCTACTGTAAGGGATAAAGTGTAGAAAAAATCCCTGATACGTCACAGTACAGATCTATTTCCACATACGCTTGAACGGACAACAGCAGAAGCAGGAAGCAATGAGATCATAATCCACTTAGCCCCTATCGTATATGTTATACTACATATAACGAGCTTATTGACTCGTTGTTACATACTCTCATAATGGAATCTGCAAACATGTCAGCGACTGAGAGTATTTCTACTTTCTTCGATTTCATTGGATAGGGAATACTATCGGTGAAGATGATCTCCTTTAAGTGTGAATGATCCACTCTTGTAGAGGCGGGATCAGACATTACAGCATGGCTGGCAATAGCACGCACCGAGTTGGCTCCATGTTCCATAATCAGATCGGCAGCCTTGGTGATGGTGCCGGCGGTATCAACGATATCATCGATGAGTAAGACATCCATTCCACTCACATCTCCGATAATCTGCATGTCCGATATCTCATTCGCCTTCTTCCGTAGTTTGTAGCAGATGACCATGGGACAACCCAGGAACTTGGAATAGGCACTGGCACGTTTTGTTCCACCCACATCGGGTGTGGCGATGACCATATTCTTTGAATCCAACTGTTTCAGGTATTCCACAAACACCCCTGATGCATAGAGGTGATCAACAGGAACATTGAAAAATCCCTGAATCTGGTCGGCATGTAAATCCATTGTGATCAAACGATTAATGCCGGCAGCAGCCAGCATGTCGGCAATAAGCTTCGCTCCTATGCTTACGCGTGGTTTATCTTTTCGGTCTTGCCTGGCCCAACCAAAGTAGGGAATGACAGCGACGATGGATTTTGCTGATGCTCTTTTTGCTGCATCAATCATCAGCAGTAATTCCATCAGGTTGTCTGAATTGGGGAAAGTGGATTGGATTAAAAATACCTGCTTACCACGAATAGATTCTTCATAAGATACGGCAAACTCGCCATCTGCGAAATGTTCAATGATCATGTTACCCAACGGGCAACCCAAACTGTTACATACCTTTTCGGCGAAATAACGAGATTTCGTTCCCGAAAAGATTTTAAAGGGTCTCTCCTGCATGCTTTTAAATTTGAAAAAACGTAAGAAATAGTTTTTGTCGTGATTAATCTCTCAGTATAGGAGAGAATGATTAAACAAAAGTACAAAAACTAACTTCAATAAAGAATGATTTATAGAAAAGAAATTCTATAAATTTCCCCGGAGTGTGGGTTAAGTTTAATCCTGAAGGGAAAATTGTAGGTGAACAATAACTCATCGTCGTCCTTTTCCAGGAGTGGGGTCAATTTCCCTTCTCCTGTATCTTCAATATTCATAAAACTTAAAGCGTGAGGGGGAATATGTACAGTACATTCATTCACCTCATGATCGAAATTTGCCACCACAAGCAGCAACTCTTTCTCATAACCTCTTAAGAAAGCAAATAGACGGGTGGAATCGAATTCCTTATTATCGTAGTTCGCAGGCATAAGATCATAAAACTTTCCACGGGTAATGGAGTCCTCCACATTACACACTGTCAAAAGACGCTTGTAAAAATGCTGTAACTCCTTCTCTTTTTTTGTCAGTCGTTTATTGTTCCATTTGCCGTTGTTCTTCCACCGGTGGAGTGTATCTACTGACCAGTAGTCATAGATGGTTGTACGTCCGTTCTTACCACTGTAGCCCTCCTCTTCCATTCCTCTTTCACCTAGTTCCTGACCGGCGTATACCATGACTGGATTGCTATTAATGCTGCAGGTCACGATCATAGCGGCCTTCCCATTTTCACCCTCTTTAAGGAAATAATCCGATGCTATACGCTGTTCATCATGGTTCTCCATGAAGTTGAGCATTTTGTGTTGGATATCGCCCACATTGTTGAGTGTGAATGTGATATCAGACGATGGTCTGTAGCCACAAGCCACATCACGTAAAACATCATAAAGACCCACTTTGTCATAGATATAATCAAATATGTTGTTTTCTAAATAATCACGATAAGCCGAAGGATTGTATATTTCAGCCAGGAAGATGATTTTGGGCGATTTCTCTTTAATCTGAGGCACCACCCATTGCCAGAATTCCAAAGGAACCATTTCCGCCATATCACAACGGAATCCATCCACCTCCTTCTCTGCCCAGAAGAGGAGTATCGCTTTCATTTTTTTCCATGTGTCGGGTATGGGTGTGAAATGTGTCCTGTTACCGTTCATGTAATCCACCCCATAATTGAGCTTGATCGTTTCATACCAATCAAATTGCGTGGGAGTGGCGGTGAAACAATCGTTCCCTGTTACTCTGGCAGGATACTCTCTGTACGTGAAATGAATCATTTTATCCGGTGGCAACTGTATATCCAGATGATGTCCGGGAAGATAGTAGAAGTTGTTTTGTGCCGAGAATGCAACAGAGGTATCATCATCCTCTCCAAAATCAACGATTTCGTGAGGTTTGCTTACTGATCGGTAGTTTCGGGCCACATGATTGGGGACAAAATCTATGATGACCTTTAATCCTGCTTTATGTGTACGAATTACCAACTCCTCAAACTCCGACATTCTGTCGGAAATATTCATCGCTAAATCAGGATCTACATCGAAATAATCTCTTACAGCATATGGTGATCCGGCTTTACCTTTTATGATCTCAGGAAATTCCTTTGGTATGCCGAAAGCTGTGTAGTCGGTCGTGGATGCATGAGCCAGGATGCCAATATACCAAACGTGCGTGTACCCGTTATTTTTCAATTTCCTTAACAAATTCTCTGTTATATCATTAAACTTTCCACAACCATTTTCATCAATTGTTCCACTGAACAAGTTCCTCGAGACACTATTTCCAATCAGTCTGGGAAGTAATTGATAAATAAAAATTTTTTTTTCCTGCATAAGATACTTTTTTTCTTATTATTATCTGAAAGCCTGCGAAAAACAAATCCTATTATCTAACGATTTACCACACAGGGACCCTTGTCATGTACTGTTACTTTTACGTGAGCCACTGCAGTTTTGAACGTACTTTTTCAGTCAGCTCGTAATGCCTGTGACATTTTTTTACGATCTTTAATGATTCCTTTTCACTCATCACCATGGCTGCGTAATGATAACCGGCTTCCATAATGGTTTCCTGGTTATGTAAATTAAACATTGAATATTTTTCGATCCCTTTTGTTTCAATAAGTATATCACAGTATGTTTTGTCGAAAAGCGTATTGGCGTTAGACATTAGATTAAATGTACGTTCCATCATTGTACGTATATTGTTTTTCTCTGATGGCGGAATGATCAAAGAAACATTTACACCAAGCACATATTTGCATTTTTTCCTGATGACTGAAACAGGGAAATTCTTTAATATACCACCATCGACATAGGGTACGCCATGAATAAGCTGGGGATAAAAAACAATGGGTATGGAGCAGGATGCCACCACCGCATCCACCAGATCATCGCCATTGGAGAATGTCACCGTACAACCCCTGTCCCAATCGGTGGCCACAGCATGAAATGGTATCTGCAGTTTTTCGAATCGCTTTGCCCTCAGGTTCTTCTTCAGAAAACTGTGTAATCCTGTATTTTTAAAAAAACCTGATTTGGGTATGGCTAATTCCACAAATTCTTTGAATTCCCTCTTCCTGAAAAGTTCAGCAATTTCGTCGGGATGGTATCCATCGGCATAAAATACACCGGCAAGCGCTCCCGCGCTGGTGCCGGCAATCACGTCGGGTTTAAGGCCATACTTTTCCAGTACTTTCAATGCACCCAGATGAGCGAAACCTTTGGCTCCTCCCCCACTTAATGCATAACCCAGAAAATAATCATACCCCTTGCCGAAAATTGCCATCATCAAACCTCCCTATAGTCTTTTGGTTACTACAAATATGCCACTTTTTTTTCATTTACCTGCAACGTGCGCTTCTATAGTTTTGATTATTCATCATTTTTGTAATTATATTTATTATACCTGATCAGCAGTGTGAAAAAATAAATAAACCAAACCTCTTTCCTTTTGAAGTGAAGAGCGATTCATTAAACGCTGAAGGGTCTGATAAGATAATTCATGGGCAAGGAAGCCTGCCGGAAGATGCATCCTGCTTGCGGAGATGAACTGAATCAGTAAGCTGTTTGCATCCTGTCCAGCTCCTCCTTCAATTGGAGGATCGTTTTTCCGAATAGCGGGTGGATCCTGTCCGGTGCTATTTCGCAGAAAGGTGCAAGCACAAAATCGCGAAGGTGAAACAGGGGATGTGGAATAGTCAGATCCGGTGTTTTTACAATCAGATCACCCGCCATAACAACGTCTATATCAATCATTCTGTCTGAATAAACACCATAATGACTTTTTGAAGTCCTACCTATCTCTTTTTCAATCTCTTGAGTGGTTGAGAATAGGGTGAATATATCAATATTAGTCGTCACTTCGCAGACACAGTTTACGAAAATGTTGGCAGACTGAAAACCAACAGGATTGGTAATATGAAGAGCGGAAAGGGATGTAATTCTCCCAATCCGCTCTTCAATCTTATCGAATGCATCCTCTATATTTTTTTGCTTATCACCCAGATTTGAGCCAAGTGCTAAAAAAACAGCGTAATCACTATATGCATCGTTCCTCGGGATATCCATTCAAGTTGCATCAATCAATTATCAGCATTGCATCGCCATAGGCCCCGAATTGGTACTTTTCCTTAATCGCCACTTCATACGCCTCCATTATTCTATCATATCCACCAAATGCACAGGCCATCATAAGCAACGTAGAATAGGGAAGATGAAAATTGGTGACAAGACTGTTGGTGAGTGTAAATTCATAGGGAGGAAAAATGAATTTGTTGGTCCATCCCACTTTTGGTTTTAAATGACCATCGGTGCTTACTGTCGTTTCAACTGCACGTAGTACGGAAGTGCCTACAGCACAGATATTTCGTCCTTCATCTTTTGCCTTGTTCACATTCTCACACAATCCTTCGGTGATGACCATCTGCTCAGATTCCATTTTGTGCTTTGTCAGATCTTCCACGTCAATCATGCGATATGCTCCTAATCCGTTATGAAGGGTTATGAAACCAAATTTTATATCACTGATCTCCATCCTTTTCATCAACTCACGGCTGAAATGTAATCCCGCTGCAGGTGCAACAACTGCACCTTCATTTTGAGCGAATATGTTCTGATACCTCTCCACGTCATCCGGTTCTGCATCCCGTTCCAGATATTCAGGAATCGGTGTCTCTCCTATAGAAAACAACATGCTTTTGAATTCATCATAGGGTCCATCGTAGAGAAATCGGAGTGTACGTCCACGTGAAGTAGTATTATCGATGACCTCAGCAACCAGTTCTTCATTCTCTCCGAAATAGAGTTTATTGCCGATACGTATCTTACGTGCCGGATTGACCAAAACATCCCATAGATGCTGATCGGGATTAAGCTCTCTCAACAAGAACACCTCAATCTTGGCACCCGTTTTTTCCTTGTTCCCGAAGAGCCTGGCTGGAAAGACCTTCGTGTCGTTGAAGATGAAAAAATCATTTTCATTAAAATATTCCAGTAAATTCTTGAACACCTTGTGCTCCACTATTCCGGTTTTTCTGTGTACCACAAGCAACCGGGCTTCATCACGATTTACGGCAGGATGTTTCGCAATCAGCTCTTCCGGCAAATTAAATTTAAATTGTGAAAGTTTCATACAATCATTTTATTTCTTAACATCAAGGTGTATGGAACACGCTTTCACAATCTGTTTTAGCTAAATATGTGGTTGCTGGTTTCATACGTTAATAACCTGTTTCTATTATAAATTCTTATTCCTCTTTATTGATTCCCTGACTCAATGTTCTCATCAAAGAAACGGTCGATATCCTCCATCTTCAGACAATTCTCCAGTGTGGCTTCACCTACCCTCGTACGTGTTAACCCGGTAAGGTGTGCACCCGAGTGTAACGCTTTACCAATATCCCTTGCCAGGGCTCTGATGTATGTACCTTTACTGCAAACCACGCGAATGGTTATGTAAGGTAGCTCATAAGAAATCAATTCGATACTATCTATAACCAATAATTTGGGTTTTAGTTCAATAACTTCATTCTTTCGGGCAAATTCATATGCTCTTTTACCCTCTACCTTCACGGCGGAGTAGATAGGTGGTATCTGTTCAATCCTTCCTGTGAAGGTCTCAAGGATCTCCTCCACAAGTTCATTTGTGATGTGTACTGTCGGATACTCCGCATCGATCTCTGTCTCCAGATCGAATGAGGGTGTGGTAGCCCCCAGATAGACCTGTGCAACATACTCCTTGGTGTGTGCCTGCAGCTCCTCGATACATTTTGTTTTCTTACCGGTACAGATAGTCATGACACCCGTAGCCAGGGGATCTAATGTACCCGCGTGCCCTACTTTCAGCTTCTTTATACCGAGCTTCCGGCACAGCTTGGCACGCACTACACGCACCACCCTGAACGATGTCCAGTGTAGCGGTTTATCGATATAAATAATCTCACCCTCAATAAAATCCATCGTTCAATTATATACTTAAACTTACTCCCGACATAAGCAGCACAAGCAAGACACCCCCCACAATAATTCGATATACCCCAAAAGCACGGAACCCGTACCTGGTAAGAAAACCGATAAAAAACCTGATGGCAACAATGGCAACCAAAAAGGCGACGATATTTCCTACAAGCAACAGTAGTATGTTTTCCTTTAACATATCCACGCTTAAGGGATCTTTTATGAACTGAAACAGCTTGTACCCTGCTGCGGCAGCCATGGTGGGTACAGCAAGAAAGAAGGAGAACTCGGCTGCATTCTTCCGGCTAAGCTTTGTACCCATACCTCCCACAATGGTGGCCATAGAGCGTGATACGCCGGGAATCATCGCTATGCATTGAAAAAAACCGATCTTCAGTGCTCGCTGCCAGCTCATAGACTGCTCCTGTGAGGGTCTGTTGAACCATTGATCCACAAAGAGCATGAAGATACCCCCGACGACAAGCATCACTGCTACGACGGTCACATTCTCGAGCATGGCATCTATCTGATCACCCAGTAACAAGCCAATTACACCTGCTGGAAGCACAGCAATAAACAGCTTCCAGTAAAAATCAAATTTTTGTATGAATCGCAGGAGAAAGGTCCATACCTTCTTTCCTGATGACATACCGATGACAGCCTCTTTATCGAAAATGGTGACGGGATTCAAGCGGAAAAAGCGTTTCCAGTAAAGAAACACAACCGACAAGATCGCACCAAACTGAATGATGACAGTGAAAGCTTTTACAAAAGAGGTACTCTCAATTCCCAGGAGCGCCTGCGTGATAATCATATGTCCTGTGGATGAAACAGGGAGGAACTCAGTAAGTCCCTCAACAATAGCAATGATGATTGCTTCTAGTATGGTCATGAAGATGATTTTTGGAGTGCTGGCACTCCTGTTTATGTTACTTCTCTGCTTTTTGCTCTTTTGAAGGGTACAATATTCCCACGATCATCAGTACAAATCCGGCAACAACAACAATGGGAGCCAGTTTAATACGTCGTGCACTGAAAATATCAGGTTCAAATCCATTCTCCAGCGTGGTGGATGGTCCGGTCATAAGCAGAAATCCAAGAATAATAAGGATGATCGCAATACCACAAATAATAAAATTTGTCTTGCTCAGAGCGATGTTTTTTTGGGACATATTTTTGAAATTTTATATGTAATAGAGTTGATCTGTTCTCATTTTCACGTACCTGTTCACTGCAAATACCGTGGCAACGGTCGTGATGATGACACCGAGCAGAACGACAGCAACAAAAATAATAGCCAGGTCCATGGTAGAGACAATAGGATCGATCCCCACGTACTCCTTGTTGAAATAGGCTATTAATGCCATAATAATCCCGTCAGCAATCAATCCAGCGATGATACCCGTAATAATATTGTTTATGACAAAAGGCTTTCTGATAAAACTACCGGTTGCGCCTACCAGCTTCATCGTGTGTATAAGAAATCTTTTCGAATAGACACTTAGACGGATGGTATTACGTATAAGTGTAAACGAAATAAACAGCAGTATGACTGAGAGAATAAGCAGGACAGTCATCACCCTGGAAAGATTATTGTTGATCAGGTCTATCGCTTCCTGTTGAAAGAGCAGATCAGTCACATTATTATCCTGCCTGATTATCTTATTTATTACAGTGATGCTATCGTTATTTGCATATGCTGAATGTAGGAAGATCTCGATGCAATCAAGTGCCGGATTGTACCCCAGCAACTCTTCGGGATCATCGCCCAGCTCCTTGATCAATTGCTCTTTTGCTTCCTGTTTACTGATAAACCGCGATGATTTCACAAAAGGTTGCGCATCCAGATTTTTACGGATAGCACTTATCTGCGTGTCTGTCACATCGGCGGTAAGCATCACATTGAAGCTCATATTCTCCTTCATGTAGTTCGATAAACCATTTCCCATGAATAGGATCAACAGTGTCAAACCCAACAACACCAGTACCAGGGTAATACTGATAGTTGATGTGATTTTAGCATTGAGGAACCTGGCAGTGGATACTTTTCTTTTGTTGGACATACAGATTTCGAAAAAAAAGAAAGGCGATATTTAATAAAACGGACTTATTTCCAAATTAGCTGCAAAGTAATAAAAATTATCGCAGTAATTAAGTCCGAAAGAGAAATATTAAAGGAAAAAATGTTAATATCACTCCGGGAGGATCATTGTCCAGCACATCAGAGAAGGTGAGTCACATCCATCCTGAGTGATTTCATTCCTCAATCCCTGGTTTTGAAGCAGCGGTTGATCCTTCTCTTATTGATCGTTCCACCTTGTTTGCCCACCGGAGAAAAGAGGATATTCTTCTTGACAGCAAGAGTGTTCAGTTATTCTTCTAACGGCTTCAGATTCATCTCCTTCGCCTTTTCCAGCATGAAGAGATAGGCAGCATCATGCTCATTGGGGATTATACCGTCAAGGATGGCCTCTTTGATGGCTGCTTTTAGCAGCCCTACTTCCCTACCCTGCGACAGGCCGAACACCTCCATGATCTCATTCCCATCTACAGGTGGCTGGAAATTGCGTACACGGTCCTTCTCTTCAATCTCTTTAAGTTTCCTTCGCACGATCCTGAAATTATTCATAAACCGCTTCACCTTCTCCTGGTTTTTCGACGTTATATCCGCCTCACAGAGTGTCATCAGGTTATCAATATCATCACCGGAATCATATAGCAGACGACGGACAGCGGAGTCAGTCACTTCCTCCTCTACCAGCTGCATGGGTCGCATATGCAGCGACACCATCTTCTGCACAAATTTCATCTTTTCGTTTTGTGGCAGCTTCATCCTGCGGAAGATCCGGGGGATCATCTTTTCACCTATATAGTTATGATTATGAAACGTCCAGCCAAGCTTCGGATCCCATCTTTTGGTGACCGGTTTGGCAATATCATGCAGGATCGCCGCCCAACGCAGCCAGAGATCATCTGTTTGCTTTGCAATGTTGTCCAGCACACTCAGTGTATGATAGAAATTATCCTTATGCCCCACCCCATCTTTTGTCTCAGCACCTTTCAATGCAGTGAACTCGGGAAAGATGATTTCCAGAAGAGCCGTTTTCTCCAGCAGAATGAATCCTATTGATGGCTTTGGCGACAGAATAATCTTGTTTAACTCATCGGCCACACGCTCCATCGACACAATCCTGATACGTTCCCGGTTGCGTGTGATGGCATCAAAAGTATCAGGGAAGATGTCAAATCCCAGCTGAGAAGCAAACCGTACAGCACGCATCATGCGCAAAGGATCGTCACTGAAGGTAATGTCCGGGTCGAGAGGAGTACGAATAATAAGATCTTCCAGATCCTGCAGTCCGTTAAAGGGATCGAGCAACTCACCAAAGCGATCTGCATTCAGGCAGAACGCCATGGCGTTGATGGTGAAGTCACGCCTCCTCTGGTCATCCTCCATGCTGCCATCCTCGACAAGAGGTTTTCGCGAGTCGCTGCGATAGGACTCTTTGCGGGCACCCACGAATTCAATCTCATATCCATTGTGTTTGATCTGCGCTGTGCCAAAGTTTTTAAACACACTCAAAGAAGTATTTCTGCCCAGTCTGGCAGCAACCGACTCAGCAAGCTGGATCCCTTTGCCGATGGCCACCACATCAATATCATTTGAGGGACGATAGAGAAAAAAATCACGTACATATCCCCCAATGAGGTAACAATCCACCTTCATTTCATCAGCAGCACTGGAAATAAGTCTGAATATCTGTTTGTCTAAATGCGCCTGTATCTCTTCCTGAGATATTTCCATAATCATTCGGTCGTTTTCTATGTGTGGCTCAGCCATCTATCTGTTAGGATTTGCAAAATTACAATAATTGAACTTTAAAACAGCTTTTTATGATGAATATATTTGTAAATTTGCACTGAATTATGATGATCACATGACCTTTTTTAATAGCTAAAACTATCTTATTTCATAATGCGTTTTTCTATACATACATCCATATTACTGCTGTTCTCACTCATTATTCTCTCCTGTTCCGGTAAGGATAGAGGAGCAAAAGAGTACTTGAGGGATGCAGAAAGGGCATATGAACAGGGTAATTACTCACTGTCTAAGCTAAAGATTGACAGCATAAAAATTCTTTATCCTGAATCTTTTGATGAGATTAATGCGGGATTTGAACTGATGCAGGATGTACGTATGTCAGAGAATAAAAGAAATATATTCTTCTGTGATTCCATGCTTCGTGAAAATTATAATCAACTCAGCGAGATGCTCACCCAATTCGATTTCGTAAGAGACAGCAGATACCAGGAGTTTGGTGAGTATTATCCAAAAGTATATCCCCATCAGTCATCGTTAAGCCATAACGGCCTGCGTTCAGGTGTACGTGAGAAAGGAACTCTTTTCATTGAGAGTATACTTTCGGGCATCTCTGTCAAACACTATAAGATAAAAGTTACCTCCGCTGATGGAAACTTTGCTGAGACGAATGCTGTCACTTCAGATGGATTTAACTATCAATTTAACACATTGGAAAACACATATGAGATTGTCAGATATAGCGGTAGTGATGAAAATGGAGTAGCACAATTTGTCCATACTTTTCAGGATGAACCAATCACTGTTCATTTCATAGGCAGCCGTACAACAACCATCCCGCTTACGATTGCAGCAAAGATGGGTATAGCACACTCTTACGAGCTTTCCACCCTGCTGCTCAACATTGAACAGCTGAAATTTGAGAAAGAGAAAAGCAATGCTTTGATTCGTTATCTGGAAAGCAGGGATAAATAAATATCTCTATTTCAGAAAGTAAGTCACCTACTCTAAGATATCCGTTAATTCTATCGCTATTTTTTTGTCATTTAAAATAAATCCTTACCTTTGCCCTCACAAATATTGGTGTTACCTGTTTCACTTTGCTTCGAAACAGGTAATGAAAAGGGAATCAGGTGTAAATCCTGAACAGACCCGCTGCTGTAAGCTCCGCTTACGTGTTGAACAACCACCTTTGCCACTATTCCGTCAGACCGGAATGGGAAGGCGTTCAAACACGGGAGTAAGTCAGAAGACCTGCCAATGCATTTTATATGTTACATAGCTTTCGGGGAATGAAGCTTGAAAACGACACGCAACTTTTATTTTAATTTTTACGTGTTTCCTTTTCATTTAGCTTTGCCGGAATATACATTCGGTATTGATGAAGGTACTCATACAAAAAGTATTTTTGCTTATGATTGTGGCCCTGGCCACAGAAAACGTTGTTGTTGCGCAGACAGTAGCCGACAGCCTCGATCTGCCGGAGGTGGTGGTCTCAGCAAAAGTTCAGCGTGAGATTATTCCCGCACAAACGCTTTCAGGTAATGAACTGAAAGGACTGAACAGTTTTTCCGTCGCCGATGCCATCCGTTACTTCTCCGGTGTTCAAATTAAAGATTATGGCGGTATAGGCGGCCTGAAGACGGTGGATATCCGCAGCATGGGCAGCAACCACATGGGTGTTTTCTATGATGGCATTCAGCTGGGCAATTCCCAAAACGGGCAGATTGACCTGGGCAAATATTCACTCTATAACCTGGAGTCGGTAACCCTCTACAACGGCCAGAAAAGCGAGATTCTTCAATCTGCACGCGATTTCGGCTCTTCCGGTTCCATCTATCTCCGCACGCGTTATCCCCGTTTCGAAAGTGATAAAGACCACAACCTCCGTGGAATCCTCCGATCCGGTTCGTTCGGGTTAATCAATCCCTCCCTTTTGTGGGAACAGAAACTTTCTTCCTCTCTCTCAGCCACCTTCAACACGGAATGGATATCGGCAAACGGCAAATATGCATACCGTTATAAACGGATACACCCCGCCACACACGAGGTGGTCTACGACACCACGGCCACCCGGGAGAATGGCGATGTGAATGCCTTGAGGCTCGAAGGAGGATTGCATGGCTTTGTGCCTTCCGGAAACTGGAAACTGAAAACCTACTTCTACTCCTCGGAACGGGGTATTCCCGGAGCCATCGTGAATAATGTGTGGAAGCGCTCACAACGGCAATGGGACCGGAATTTCTTTACCCAGGGTTCGTTCCTGAAATCGGTCTCACCACGGTATGACATCCTGATAAATGCGAAATATGCCCATGACAGGATGAGATACCTCAATCCCGACACCACCCTGATCTACATAGACAACTCATTCACCCAGCAGGAGGCATATCTCTCTCTGGTGAATAAATATGCACTGCTGAACAACTGGGATATCTCCCTGGCGGCGGATTGGCAGTGGAATGGACTTCAATCGGATCTCGACGGATTTAGGGAACCCACCCGTTACACCACCCTCATCGCAGCAGCCACAGCGGCAGATTTTGGCAGAGTAAGACTGCAGGGTAGCATCCTCGGCAGTTGGATCAACGAAAGCGCTGCGGGAGATGAGCAGCGTCGCTCAGCACGAGAACAGCTCTCCCCTGCCCTGTTTCTCACCTATAAACCCATCGATTCACACAACCTCCATATTCGTGCTTTCTACAAGCAGAGTTTCCGGATGCCCACCTTCAATGATCTCTACTATACCGATATCGGCAACGTGGATCTGGATCCCGAAGAAAGTCATCAGTATAATCTGGGAGCAGCTTATGACAAATCTTACTGGCAGGGAGTGATTCGTCATTGGGAGGTGAAGGCTGATGCCTATTTAAACAGAGTCACCAATAAGATTATTGCGGTTCCCAAAGGAAACGGCATGTACCGCTGGATGATGACAAACCTGGGACAGGCGGAGATTAAAGGTGTCGACCTATCGGCTTCTGCCATTTCGGAAGTGCATAAGGAGTGGCTGCTGAAGCTGAGAATGACCTACACCCATCAACAGGCGAGCGATCTCACCCGGCGTCCCAACAAGGAACTGGAGAAAATCACCTACGGCGGTCAGATTGCCTATATCCCCTGGCACAGTGGATCTCTCACAGCAGGCCTGCAACACCGTCTCTGGCAATTGAACTACAGCTTTATCTACGTGGGTGAGCGTTATCGCTCTTCTGCCAACACGCCCGAGAATTATGAACAACCCTGGTACACCAGCGATCTGTCGCTGAGCCGCTCCTTTACCCACGATCGGTTTAAGAGCAAACTCACACTCGAAGTAAACAATCTGTTCAGTCAGGACTACGAGGTGGTACTCAACTATCCGATGCCCAAAAGGAATTATAAACTAACCCTCACTGTTGAAATATGAAGAAACAGGCGATCATCATATACTTGTTTGTCGTCGCACTGCTGCTGTCTTCCTGCCGGAAAGATGTGGAACTGTTGCTGTCGGAGGTGACTTCCACTGATCCCGGAGCATCGGCTGCCGGTCGTTATGCCGGTCTCTACCTGCTGAATGAAGGGAACATGGGAAGCAACAAGGCGACACTTGACTTTTATGATTTCGTGACCGGAAATTATCACCGGAACATCTATGCTGAAAGAAATCCTTCCGTACCCAAAGAGCTGGGCGATGTGGGCAACGATCTTCAGCGCTATGGCAGCCGCTTGTATGCCGTAATCAATGCCTCCAATAAGATTGAGGTGATGGATGCCCGCACAACCAAAAGTATCGGACGGATAGAGATTCCCAACTGCCGCCACATCACCTTTCACGAAGGATATGCCTATGTTACCTCCTATGCCGGACCCATAGAGATAGATCCCGAATACAAGCAGAAAGGATATGTAGCCAAAATCGATACAGCCACCCTGAAGGTTCTTGATACCTGTATTGTAGGCTATCAGCCGGATGGCATTGAGGTATCCAACGGAAACATCTACGTAGCCAATTCAGGCGGTTACCGGGGAGCAGGCAAGTCGACGAACTACGAAAGAACAGTCTCAGTGATATCTATTGCTACATTCAGAGAGATCACACAGATTGATGTGGACCTGAATCTGCACCGGATAAAAACCGATAGCCGGGGCGACCTCTGGGTCTCCTCGAGAAGTGATTATCGCGATTCTCCCTCTCGTCTCTATTTTATCGATCACCGGAAACAGGCAGTGACTGATACCATCGATCTGCCAGTCAGCAATTTTGCCATTGCCGGTGATTCATTATACCTGATCGGCATGGGTGAATTGGCCCAGAGAGCAGACTATTTTTCTATCGTGAACACAGCGACCAGGGAAGTGGTAAACTCCGGTTTTATTACCGACGGCACGGATAAAGGACTTGAGACCCCTTACGGGATCACGGTACATCCGGAAACAAGAGATATCTATATTACCGATGCAGGGGATTACATCAATCCTGGGTACCTCTATCGGTTCAATCAGGAAGGTAAAAAAATATGGAGTGTACAGACGGGAGATATTCCGGCCCACTTTGTGTTTCTCCCCAAAAATATCAATATGTCTCCACTTTAGTTGCAAGTAAAGAGTGAGACAAGGGAATGTTTAAAAATAAACAAAACTGAAAATTTCTACAATATGGAAACAAGCATAAAGAATCTAGTGTTGTTGTCTTTCCTTTTGACGGCCGCCTTCCTGCAGGGCTGCAGCGAAGAAAATGACGGTCCCGGGGAGATCGAAGAACCGGAATATTCGGCTTATCTGACCCGTGTGTTTGAATATACACCGGCACCGGGACAATTTGTAAATGAGTTGCCTGCGTATGCAGCTGGAAACACACCTGCCTCCATGGCCGTGAAAGCAGAAGCGGAGATAGCCGGAGATAAGGGAGGACTTATTACGCTGGGTGGATACGGAGGGTACGTGGTGGTAGGATTTGATCACACCATTGAGAACAAAGCCGGAACAAAAGATTTTGTCGTTTTTGGAAATGCCTACAGCGGAAATAGTGAACCGGGCATCGTCATGGTTTCTGTGGACAGCAATAAAAACGGGAAACCAGATGACACCTGGTATGAACTGGCCGGCAGCGAATATAGCAATGCTGAAACCATCCATCTGTATGCGATTACCTACTACAGGCCCGACGAAAACAAAACGCCGGTTCCCCACGGTTCGCTCACCTATGTGACCGATGCCACCTACATCCGGTGGAGTGCCGGGGAACATGGCGAAGGATTTATCTACAAACTCCAATTTCACCAGCAGAGCTACTATCCACAGTGGATCAATCAACCGGAACTGAAATTCACGGGAACCAAACTACCCGACAATGTTACAGTGACAGATGACATTTACATGCTCCAATCCTATGCATGGGGATATGCCGACAATGTGGCCAACAACGATACCGGAGCACAGCTTGATATCGACTGGGCATTAGACACCGCCGGCAACAAAGCAAATTTAGCTGGGATTGATTTTGTAAAGATTTATACCGGTGTCAACCAATTTAACGGACGCATCGGGGAATCATCTACAGAGGTATCCGGTGTGGCTGATTTACATCTGTTACAGAAATAATCATTTATCAATTCGTTAGATAAAAAAAATTATCATCAAATAATTAAAAACAAAAATGAAAAAAAATCTGTTTTATCTGTTATTTATCTCGGCACTGCTGCTGGTATCCTGCGAAAATGAAGAGATGACCATCACGAAGGTGATGGACCTGGAGAGCAAGCTTACCCAACCCGAAACCGAATGGACCGGTGACAAATCGGGAACCGAAATTCCGGGCGACTGGGGATCAATCTGGAAAAGTCAATTCAGCGGCAGCGACAATATCTTTCAGTTCGACAATTATTTCTCCGATTTTGCATGGGGTGGATTTATGTATACCAACAAAAGTGATATCACCACTGCAAGCTATACAAATAACAGCGCAATCACCGGCAAAGCCTATTCGGGAAAAGTGTATCTCACTGCAAATAATACAGAATCCAATCCGGCGGTGGTCTCATTCAAAGATGGCAAAACTTACCGGGTAAAGGGGATGTACATCACAAACAGCACCTATGCATATCTGTCGATGAAAAACGGAGATCAGTTTGCAAAAAAATTCAGCGATGGCGATTGGTTCAAACTGGATATTTACGGTGAAGATGTTTCAGGGAATGAAAGTCAGCCTGTTTCTGTGTATCTGGCCGATTTCAGGAACGGAAAAAAAGAGATACTGAATACATGGAAGTGGGTGGAACTTTCGGGTCTCGGAGAACTGAAAAGCCTTCATTTTAATCTCACCTCTACCGACAATGGCGACTGGGGAATGAATACTCCCTCCTACTTCAGCATTGATGATCTGACCATTTTAATGGACGAATAAAAAAAATCTGCACCATATGTGCAGATTCTCTCTACTTTATTATTTTGATAGAAGGCATTCCAAGTGATTGGCGTGCCTTTTGTTTTGGCCGTTGTGGATTTATCGGCTGTGTGTCCGAGAATCATACTCCACAGCATTGCCTGGAATAAATTCCTCTTTCCTTTTCAGATAGAATATCTCTGTCTCGTCTTTCGAGTCACGCACAATCTCAATCAGTTCAAAACCCTCTTTACTGAGCATGTTCAGCACAGCAATCATTCCGTTAAAGGAGATGGCACGACGACGATCGTCAGTGATCTGCGGTGTACGTCCACCCTGTCCCCAATCCACTCTCACGGTAATTTTTGAACTCAGCAGCGGACCCGAATCGGACCATATCCTGATGTATTCAGCATCCAGCTCACCGATAGGTGTCTCATTTACGTACTGCGCATTGGCAAACGAGTAGCTTCCAATGACAAAAAGTACCAAAAGTAAAATTTTTGTTTTCATTGTTCCGGTTTTTAGTTGGTTGTTAATATCAATCGGTTGTTCTACAATCCCAAATCCTACATCCCAAATCGACTAATCCAGCTTCAGCACCGCGAGGAATGCTTTCTGCGGCACCTCCACGTTACCCACCTGTTTCATCCGCTTCTTCCCCTCCTTCTGCTTCTCGAGCAGCTTTCGTTTACGGGAGATATCACCGCCGTAGCACTTGGCCGTCACATCTTTTCGTACCGCCTTCACCGTTTCACGGGCGATGATCTTCGCACCGATAGCAGCCTGGATGGCGATATCGAACTGCTGGCGGGGTATCAGCTCCTTCAGCTTCTCACACATGCGGCGTCCGAAGCTCTGGGCATTGTCGGTGTGCGTGAGGGTGGAGAGCGCATCCACCGGCTCGCCGTTCAGCAGGATATCCATCTTCACCAGCCTGGAGGGACGATAATCATGCATATGGTAATCGAACGAGGCGTATCCTTTCGAGATGCTTTTCAGCTTGTCGTAGAAATCAATCACGATCTCACCCAGTGGCAGATCGAAATAAATCTCCACGCGGTCGCCGGAGATATATTCCTGCTTGATCAGCACTCCCCTCTTACCGAGGCAGAGCGTCATGATGGAGCCGATATAGGCGGTTCTGGTGATCACAGAAGCCCTGATAAAAGGCTCCTCTATGCGGTCGATAAGCGTAGGATCAGGTAAGCCACTGGGGTTGTGCACCTCCTTCATCACGTTCTTCTTGTCGTAGACACGATAAGAAA
>JADMKJ010000058.1:26413-28684 GCA_015478855.1 Proteiniphilum sp. | reverse complement strand
GCAACCATCCGTGTTACCGGGGGTACGGCAAATTTCGAAATGAAATTGCGTGTGCCCTATTGGGCCACAGATGGTTTTGACATCAGGCTGAATGGTGTATCAGTGTCTTCGTCTTACAAACCAAGCTCCTATGTGACCATCCCGGCACGCGACTGGTCAGAGGCAGACATCCTCGAGGTGACCATGCCCTTCACCAGGCATATCGACTACGGACCGGATAAGGTGGAGACTGCATTTGCCGGACAAAATCAACCTGATAATCAGTTTGCACCCATGTGGGCAGGAACACTGATGTATGGACCACTGGCCATGACCACCACAGGGGTGAACAGCTGGGATGAGGCAGTACTCACCCTCGATTCGTACCTGGAGACAATCATCACCAATGCTCCCGGTGGCGGATCGGCCGGCACAAACGGTAACCTCTACACGTTGACGGTGGGCGACAAGACATTCGAACCGGATTATTACAGGGATGAGCACTCTACCCATTACTTCAGGATCGCTGTTGCCGATGATATGATCTCCGGCTTCAGAGAGATGCTCTCAAACAAGATGGAGGATGCCGGGGTGTTCAGGACTGAAAACTACACCCCTGTCTCCTATAAAAAATTGAAAGAAGCCCTTGTCGCAGGCATAAAATTGATTAGCACTGAAAAAATAACCCAAAGAGAGATTATCGATCGTATTGCCGCAATAGACAGCGCTGTACTACAGTTGCAGCCAACAGGCCTGGATAAGTCTGACCTGACAGCTGTCATCAGCCAGGCCACATCGGTGAATGCAGCGGACTACACATGGGATACTTTCCACGTACTGCAGATGAAACTGGTAACAGCCAGAGAGATGGAGGTGACCTCCGTATCGCAGTTGTCGGTAGACAGGCAAACGGTGACACTTCACAACGCTTTGCGGGATCTGATGCCTGCGGGGAGTGTGGATAAAAGTTACCTGGGCGAGATGCTGGCACTTGCCATTGAAAGGAAAGCGATGCAGGAGGCCTGGAATGCACTCACGGTGAAGATACCCGAATATTCACCCTGGGCTCCCCATGCTTACAGACGGCTGCTGTATCATCTGGGTGAAGCAGAAAAGATATACGAAAACAGAGAGAAGAACAATAGCCAGAATGAAGTCAACATGGCAGCTGCAGCACTCAATGCCGCAATCAATACCATGCGGCCCGGAAATCTGCCTGAGCCCGAGGATCTTTACCCGCTCTCTACACTGCTCAGGCAGGCAGACAGGGTCATATCAACTGAGAGGATGCCGCAGTTGACCGAGGCTGTTACCTTTGCCAGGATGGTTGTTACCTATGTAAATGAAGGCAGTGGTACGCATGACATGATCCGGAATGCTACCGGGAGGCTGAGAGAAGCGCTTAACTGAAACATTTTCGCACATAATCTGAATCTCATACAGTTAAGTATTAATAATATGCCTCCACCTTCACTGTATCATCAAGCAGCCCGGATAATCAAAATGTTTATTGTATTAATTTTTCATATCAGAAATTTATTTTAATAAAAAATATCTATATTTAATTATAATTAAAAAAAATATTCTTTCTTTGTGTTATTATTAAGTGTTTATTTTACAGTTTTAATGTACACTTATTTATTCCGTTTTATTCACTCTCTATTCAGAGAGCACAAAGGAATGAATGAACTGAATTGTAGCCTGGATTTTTTATAAATCAATACTCTTTAAACAGATCGAACATGAATAACGATCGTCTGTAGCGGAAAAGACCCCGCATCTCTCACCTGCCTTTTCATTTATAATTCATTCTACCTTATGCAAAGCAAGAAATTTCAACTATCCTTGATGATGTTCTTTCAATTCTTCATTCAGGGATCATGGTATGTCACAATGGGTACCTACCTGGGTAAAACACTTGACTTTACCGGTTTTCAGATAGGGCTGGCCTACAGTACTGCAGCCATAGCATCCATCATTTCTCCTGTTATTGTTGGGATGATTGCCGATCGTTTTTTTTCAGCCAACAGGGTGCTTTCTTTTTTGAATATTGCCGGTTCACTGTTGCTTTTATGGCTGACCAGGATTGATAGCTTCTCACTCTTTTTCCCTGTATTGCTGCTCTACAGTATCTGTTTTATGCCCACCATGTCACTCACCAACGCGATCTCTTTTACCAACCTTGCTGAGCCAACCAAAGAGTTTTCCAGAGTTCGTCTGTTCGGTTCCTTCGGATGGATTTCTGCCGGCCTTATCATCAGTGCGATGGGTATTGAAACTTTTTCAACGCCA
>JADMKJ010000058.1:24169-26313 GCA_015478855.1 Proteiniphilum sp. | reverse complement strand
TTTGCTCCTATTCATCAGGATGAAATTCGCCGAAATACCAATCTGGTTCAAAACCCACTTTATGGTGAATGATAAATAAACAGACTGTCCGGAAATGAAATAACATGCATTGGTTAACTTTGTTTTCGGACAGTCTGTTCACTTCCCGAATAATGCAATCCTCATGTGATTGTCCGAGTCAGAAGAACAATAATGACATACATAACGGCGGGAGCAGATGGCAGATAATAAAAAATAATGACATAATTGCATTGAATAATAAATAACATCTTAAAAAAGTCAGTTTCACACTATATTTTTTTCAAATATCATAATATTTCGTACTTTTATAGGCAAATTTCAATATCTGATAGATACAAACTATAAACTACTATTTTATATAAATACAATAATGCCAGGTAAATTAAAAAGGAGTTACAAACCTAAAAAGAAATTTCACCGTCGTAAAGGGTTCTTCCTTTCATTAGGAATCATCATAGGAGTTATTCTCATCGCTGCTTTATATCAGACCTCAGTATATTTCTCAAGTAACGAGTCATGCATGATGTGTCATGTGCATCCCCATGCCGAAGAGAGCTGGAGATTGTCCACACATGTCAATAATGGCAGCGGTGTGATGGTCAACTGCGTGGATTGCCACCTTCCGCCGAAGGATAATACCTGGGATCATTATACCGCGAAAGTGGCGCTGGGAGCCCGTGATGTGTGGGGTTATCTCACCAGGGACAGTGCCGACTTTAACTGGGAGATGAAATCGGAGCTGGAGCACGCAGTGAAATATATCCCTAACGAGTCATGTGTAAAATGTCATCAGAATCTTTTTCCTCAGGGAGTGACGGATGAGGGTGTCACCGCACATCTATATTATGAGGAGAATGCGGAGAAACTCGATCTGCAGTGTATCAGCTGTCACCTCGATGCAGGACACTACAATCCCAATTATTCACACGGACAGATGACCGGAATCCCTGGAATGGGTGCTTCATATGAGGTGGATACCTCTCTCTATTATAAAGAAGCTACAGAGGTAATCTCCTTTGCCGATTACACTGAACGGATACCGGGCACAGCAGTTTCATTCAACATGAAAGCTATCAGCGGTGGCAACTTCAGTATGGGCAGTCCCGGTAAAGAAGCGTTCCGCAATACCGATGAGTCACCTCAACATGAGGTCTCACTCGACCCCTTCTTTATGGCTGAGGTGGAGACCACCTGGAATCAGTACTGGGCATTTTATGCCTCTACCATGAGTGAAGGGCGTACACCTCCTGAGGTGGTATATGAAAATAACCTGAAAGCGATGGATGTGGATGCTATATCGGGCCCCACAGCACCGTTTGGTTATCCCGATCAGGGTTGGGGTCAGGACGACCGTCCCGCCATCACGATGACCCACTATGCTGCAGAGACCTTCTGTCAGTGGCTGTCGGAGAAGACCGGCAAGAGATACCGTCTGCCCACCGAGGCGGAGTGGGAGTATGCTGCCCGCGGAGGTACCACATCGGCCTATTTCTTCCCCGGAAGTCCGAAAGATTTCTCTGAACATGGGTTTATGCGAAATATATTCAAGCCGAAAACCGACAGTATCAGTGCTTACGTGGTGTATGACAAGAACAGCAACAGCCGCACACAGCCACCCTCCTTTGTATTGCCCAATCCTTACGGATTGAGGAATATGTTGGGTAATGTGATGGAGTATTGTGCCGACAGATATGATCCCGATGCCTATAGTAAACGAACGGGTATCACCGCTAACCCTCTGGTGACGGAGGGTGATGAGTGGGTAGTGCGCGGAGGACACTACAACTCCGATGCAGCCGACGTGCGCAGCGCCCGGCGCGCTCACACCAGCCACGACGACTGGATGAGGACCGACCCGCAACAACCAAAGAGCATCTGGTGGTATTCAGACATCAAAGGAGTGGGATTCCGTGTTGTTTGTGAGCCGGATTCATCAATCATAAGCAATCAATAAAAAAGAATTAAAAACAAAGATTCACTATTCAGGAAATAAACATTGTAGGGAGAGCAAGCATGAGAGCAAGAGAGTGAAAAAGTGAGAAAGAGAGATAGTAAGAAATGATAACTGATCGTTCATAGCTTTTTGCTTACTGTTTACCGCTTACCGCTTATAGCTTACCGCT
>JADMKJ010000058.1:0-24069 GCA_015478855.1 Proteiniphilum sp. | reverse complement strand
AACAACGAACAACTGAAAAACTAAAATAATCATCTAAACAAACAATCGTAATGAAGAAAGAAAACAATCTAACCAGAAGATCATTCCTGAAAACTTCTGCCGTTGCCGGAGCCGTGGGTATCATTGGAACAGGTTCTGCAGGCTTTTTATCATCCTGCAGCAGTGGAGGAAAAGGAAAAAACATTCCTTTGAGAGAACCGGGAACATATTACATTCCTGAACTTCCCGATCTGGCAGCAGATGGTAAAGAAATCAAAGCGGGTGTTGTTGGCTGTGGTGGGCGCGGATCAGGTGCAGCCATCAACTTTCTGAATGCTGCCAACGGCGTTACCATTGTGGCGCTGGGGGATGTGTTCCAGGACAGGGTTGACTCTCTTGGCGACAGGTTGAAATCAGAAAAAAATATTGATATTCCTGCCGACAAGCGTTTTGTTGGTCTCGATGCTTATAAACAGGTGATCGACAGTGATATTGATATTTTGATCGATGCTACACCTCCCTTCTTTCGTGCCGAGCATTTCAAATATGCAGTAGAGAAAAATAAACACTGCTTCCTCGAAAAACCTATCTGCGTGGATGCGGTAGGTTACCGTACTATCGTGGCTGCTGCCAAGCAGGCACAGGCCAAGAACCTGAGTGTGGTGACCGGCACACAGCGTCACCATCAGCGCAGTTATGTGGAGTCATACAAGCAGATCATGAACGGCGTTATCGGTGAGATCACCGGTGGTGCAGTATACTGGAACCAGAGCATGCTCTGGTATCGTGATCGTCAGCCTTCATGGAGTGATTTCGAATTCATGGTACGTGACTGGGTGAACTGGAAATGGCTGTCAGGCGATCATATCGTGGAGCAACACGTGCATAATATCGATGTCTTCACTTGGTTCACCGGACTGAAACCTGTACATGCTGTAGGCTTCGGCTCACGCCAGCGCAGGGTGACCGGTGATCAGTATGATAACTTCAGCATCGACTTTACCATGGAGAATGGCATCCACCTGCACAGCATGTCTCGACAGATTGATGGTTGTACCAATAACGTGAGCGAGTTCATCCAGGGTACCAAAGGCTCCTGGTCGAGCAACGGTGGTCATGTGATCAGGGACCTGGCAGGTAATGTGATCTGGGAGTATGACGGTGAGGCCGAAAAAACTGAATTTACGCAGACCGATCCCTACACCCTCGAACATGTGAACCTGATCAACTGCATACGTGACAACAAACCAATCGAACAGGCTTCTGAGACAGCTGTCTCCAATATGGCAGCCATCATGGGTCGTGAGTCGGCCTACACGGGACAGGCAACGACCTGGGATGCTATGACCGCCTCCGCATTGGATTACACTCCTGTCGACATGAACATCGGCAAGATGGATATGTCCGGCTTCACTGTCCCTGTACCGGGAAGTGCAAAATAATTAATACAAAGGTAAGACTATGACTCTTGACAGAAGAAAATTCATCAAAACTACCATCGCCGGCTCCGCAGCCATGGCTATCGGCGGATGCAGTTCTTTTGCCTCTGCTAAAGCAGACAATAAAGGACCTTCCGGCACCGCAAAACTGAACCTTTCCTTTCAGGAAGGTACCGCTCCCGGTGCTAACCTGACAGAGAAGTTCGATTATATGGAAAAGCATGGCGTGGTAGGTTTTGAACCGCACGGTAAGGCTATGCTGTCCAGGTTGCAGGAGATGAAAGAGGCTCTCAGGGGGCGTAACATCAAGGTGAGCGCCATCTGTGCCGGCTTTGACGGGTTCATACTCTCCACCGACCCGGCAGTGCGTAAACAGTGCCGTGACAGCATGGCAGAGCTGATCATCGCCGCCGGTGAACTGGAGTCCACAGGCGTGATCATCGTGCCTGCCTTCAACAGCCAGGTGCCGGTGATGCCCCACACACAGGAGACACGTGATTTCCTCTGTGAGCAGTTCGATGAGATGGGTACCATGGCACAGGAGCATGGTACCACCGTCATCCTGGAGCCATTAAACCGCAGGGAGGCTTTCTACCTCCGTCAGGTGGGCGATGCCGCCTCCATCTGCCGTGACATCAACAACCCGGGGGTGAAATGTATGGGTGACTTCTGGCATATGGTATGGGAGGAGAATTGCGACATGGGAGCGTTCCTCTCGGCCGGTGATCATCTGCAGCATGTGCATGTGGCCAGCCGCAAGCGACGCAGCATGCCGGGTGAAGATGGTGATGCCGACAACTATGTGAACGGGTTCAAAGGACTCAAGATGCTGGGTTACGACAAGTATGTAAGCTTCGAGTGCGGCTGCCAGGGTGACCGTGAACTGGTCGTGCCGGCAGCATTGGAGCTGTTGCGCAATCAGTGGGAGGAAGCATGAAACAGTTTCATCAAGTCATGTAATTCAAAAATGAGTGAAAGAGAACAATCTTTCACTCATTTTTATGTAGTGCCACCGCTAATTTTCCTATTTTTGTCTTTTCAATATCATAGCATGGACAAAATCATCCGATTCATCTCATCCTACAGGGCCACCATACTGCTTCTGCTTATCTATGCCACAGGACTGGCCACAGCCACCTTCGTGGAGAAGAAGATGGGGACAGAAGCAGCGAAGATGCTGATATACTATTCTCCGCTTTTTCTTTTCCTGCAGCTACTCATGGTGCTTAACTTCCTGATCATTCTTTTCAGAAAAAACTACCTCAAACGCAAAAAGTGGGCATTGATAACTGTACATGCCGCGTTGATAGTGATCCTCGCCGGGGCGATGACCACCTACCTTTTCGGGAAAGAGGGGCAGGTCCATATACGTGAGGGGGAGACGAGCGATCAGATGGTGATGCATACCTCCAGGGGGACCAGAACCAGGACACTACCCTTTCGGCTGGAGCTGACCGACTTCCGTCTGAACCGCTATCCCGGCTCACAGAGCCCCTCCTCCTATGAGAGCGACCTGCGTGTGCATGTAGACGGAGAGGTGAGGGAAGCAAAGATATTTATGAACAATGTGCTTGATGTGAAAGGCTATCGCTTCTTTCAGGCATCCTTCGATCAGGATGAACAGGGTACCATCCTCTCGGTGAACAAGGATGTAGCCGGACGTACCATCACCTACAGCGGTTATCTTCTCCTGATGATTGGTTTTATACTGATGTTCATCATGCCCCGCTCACGCTTCCGCAAGCTGTTACGGCAGCTGAGAGAGACAAGAGCCGACGCACAGAAGATAGCGACAGTGCTGGTGTTGACCGTTCTTCCGCTCTGCACCTTCGCACAGCAGAGGGCAGATCAGTCACTCATCAACGCAGTGCAGCAAAACAGGGTGCCGGAAGCCCATGCAGCACGCTTTGGTGCGCTGCCGGTGCAGTTCCGTGGCAGGATGATGCCGATGAACACCTTCTCCTCGGAGATACTGCGTAAGCTCCATAAGGAACAGACCATCGGCGGCCTTAACGCCGATCAGTTCATGCTCAGCCTCCTCGCCATGCCGCAGATGTGGATGCAGGTACCCCTGATCGCCCTGCCCAACAAGCAGGTCAGTGAGCAGTACGCCCTGCCCGTCGATCATGCTCCCTATGCACGCTTTTTTGATCAGCAGGGAAGCTACCGGCTGCTGCCACAGCTGCAGGCTATCTACCACCGTCCCGCGGGTGAGCGTACAGCCGCAGAGAAAGATCTGGTAAAGCTCGATGAGAAGATAAACATCATCTGGCAGCTGTTGAATCACAACATGCCGGGCATCTTCCCCAATCCGGATGATCCCTCGCATACATGGTACGCCGCCGGCGATGATTTATCCCTCTTCCCGGAAGTGGATTCACTCTTCATCCACCACACCTTCACCCGCTACCTCACCGAGGTGACCCGCTCACTGCAGAGTGGCGACTGGAGCAATCCCGACAGGGTGCTGCATGAGATCGAAGCGTGGCAGCTGCAAAACGACAAAGCCTCCCTGATCAGACCGGCGAAGCTGCAGGCTGAGCTTCGCTATAACAGGATGAACATCTTCAGCAAGGTAAGGGTGGGCTATTTCATCTTCGGGGGACTCCTGCTGCTGCTGGCTTTTATGCAGCAGCTGCAGATACGCCGGGGGAGGAGGGTTGTCACTCTCCTTCTAACTGCCGGAATAGTGTTGTTCTTTCTCTGGCATATGTATGGCATGGCCATGCGATGGTATATCTCGGGCCATGCTCCCTGGAGCAACTCCTATGAGACCATGGTCTATATCGCCTGGGTGACGCTGCTTGCAGGACTCCTTTTTGGGAGGAAGAACCTCCTCACGCTTGCGCTCGCCACCCTTTTCGGGGGAGTGATCCTTTTTGTCTCCGGCCTCAACTGGATGGATCCGCAGATCAATACGCTGGTGCCTGTCCTGAAATCACCCTGGCTCATGTTTCATGTGGCGGTGATCGTGGCAGCATACGGCTTCTTCGGCATCAGCTTCCTGCTGGGAATCACCAACCTGTCACTGATGACATTCCCCGGTAGAGATCCTCTGCTCTCATACCGGCTAAAGGAGCTGAGCATCATCAATAACCTCTCCATGCTGGCCGGGCTGGCGCTCATGACCATTGGTACCTTTCTCGGTGCCATCTGGGCCAACGAATCATGGGGGCGTTACTGGGGGTGGGACCCTAAAGAGACCTGGGCACTGATCACCGTGGTGGTCTACACCATCGTCACCCATCTCCACCTGGTGAAGCGGTGGTATAGTGACTGGCTCTTCAACCTGCTCTCTGTGTTTGCCTTTGCTTCGGTGCTGATGACCTTCCTCGGCGTGAATTATCTTCTGAGCGGCATGCACTCCTACGGGCAGACCGATAATCTGTCATCTGTTTTTATATATATTGCAGTGGCATTCGGAATCATCGGCGTGCTGGGGGTGGTGTCATACAGGAAAAGGGAAAAGCTTTAAGCTGTAAGCGGTAAGCAGTAAGCGGTAAGCAGTAAGCAGTAAGCGGTAAGCAATAAGCAGTAAGCGGTAAGCAGTAAGCAGTAAGCAGTAAGCAGTAAGCAATAAGCGATAAGTAGTAAGCTATACGCTGTAAGCTTTGGAGGTGGAAGCTTTGTGAGGGCAGCGGTTCAGCTATTTATTTCTGATTTCTGCTTTTTCATTTTTTACTTTTAATTATTCATTATTCATTATTCATTTTTATATATGGTACACTGGGGTTTTATCGGGTGTGGCGCCGTCACAGAATTGAAAAGTGGCCCGGCTTTCAGTAAGGTGAAAGGATCTGATGTGGTGGCAGTGATGCGCCGTGATGGGGAGAAAGCAAGGGATTATGCACAACGGCATAACATCGGCAAATGGTACGATGATGCCGGGGAGTTGATCAACGACCCACAGGTGAATGCGGTCTATATAGCCACCCCTCCGGGGTCACATGCTTCCTACGCCATTGCTGCGATGAAGGCCGGGAAACCGGTCTATGTGGAGAAGCCGATGGCTGCCTCCCGTGAAGAGGCGGAAACGATGAACCGTGTCTCCGAGGAGACCGGAGTACCCCTCTTTGTGGCATATTACAGGCGCACGTTACCCTACTTCCAAAGGGTGAAGCAGCTGATCGATGAGGGTACGCTGGGTGACCTCTCAACCGTGCAGATACGCTTCACCATCCCTCCCTACAAGAACGATCTCGAACGTGAGAACCTGCCCTGGCGCGTGAAGAGAGAGCTTGCCGGTGCAGGCTATTTCTATGACCTGGCATCACACCAGCTCGATCTGCTCGATTATCTTTTCGGGGAGATCACCGGCGTGCATGGCTTCGCGGCGAATGTGGGGGGACTTTATGAGGTCGAGGATACCCTCACCGCCGCCTTCCGTTTTCAGTCGGGGGTGCTGGGCAGTGGCAGCTGGAGCTTTGTCGCTCCCCCTGATAACCGTACCGACATGATCGATTTCGTGGGTACAAAGGGTAAGCTCACCTGCTCAACCTTTATGTTCTCACCCATCGTCCTGGAGACCACAGGGGGGAGGCAGGAGTATCGTGAGGAGAACCCCGAAAATATCCAGTTCTACCTGATAGAGAGTATCGTCGACTATCTGAATGGTGAGGGTCCCATGCCCATGAGCACAGGCCTCTCTGCAGCCCGCACCAACAAGGTGATGGATAAGATTCTGCAACGTTGAATCTCTCTACTCAGTATACCAGCACTTTGTGTGTCTCGTTTTTGTTGCTGGAGATTTGCTGTAACCGGACAATATAGATGCCGGGGATTAACCTGATGGTATAGGATTCTTCGGGTTGCATCTTTCTGCTGGTGATTGTTCTGCCGCTCAGATCATACAGGTAGAGATGAATTGCGTCATCATAATCTTTCACTGTAAGCATTAGCTCATTGACCACGA
The DNA here is from genome assembly GCA_015478855.1 of Proteiniphilum sp. Taxonomy (GTDB): domain Bacteria; phylum Bacteroidota; class Bacteroidia; order Bacteroidales; family Dysgonomonadaceae; genus Proteiniphilum. The sequence goes on along the minus strand of JADMKJ010000058.1, from coordinate 17,739 downwards.
TCGTCCCTTGTGTAGGTATAATAACAGGTGGTTCCGGCTCATCCCTGACCAGTTTCTTATCCATCCATGCAATCCTGTCAACCAGATATTTTTTCACGGCATCCACCTCGGCCCTGAACGATCCTCGTGCTACCGGATTCTGATGCACGGGAGTGTTTAAAATGGGCCATCTTTTAAAATTGAGCTCCTGCGACAGGGATACCAATGTAGCGAGGCTGTCCACCAGCCTGTTCATCGCCGCGGGCGTAATGCTTTCCGATTCCCTGGCAGAAACCCAGATGTCGGCGATCTCCTTTTCCGAACGGTCGCTGGCGATAATATTGTTTACAAAGGGTACCATGCCATTGGCTGCTGATCCTTTTGTCCTGAAGATAAAATCGGTCAATGAATTAATAGGGTAGGTTCTGTTGTCATTTTCAAATGCCAGGTCATAATCCCAGATAGGCCCTGTGATAAACAGATCACTGTTACGCTCTTTATACATGTAAGTGCTCCAGTAGGTATCTGTGTTACCGCAGAATTCCCCGATGATGAAATTCTTGAAAAATGAACGGGTGTCCAGATATTTCCGGTAAGTGGCATCATCATTGTAAAAATCACCGTGGACAGCCTGCTCCATCCTGTTGAAGTAGCTGACGATGTAATTCCTCTGTTCTGATGTGATCTCATCCTTATCGGGCGATTTGATGGTTACCGGCATCCCTTCTACCGAGGTGAACCACGACTCTTCACTGTAGGCATAGGCGTCGATCTCAATAAAATAACCACCGGACAGATTGGGCAGCGTGATATCGGTTGTCTCCATCTCGGTGATATCGACCCTGTTCTTTCTTACCTCCACCTGATCACACAGTTGATAGGTTCCCTTATATTCACCGTTCAATATCACATCTACGGCCATGCCGGCAGGGGTGTATACCATGTCAAGACGCCTGCTGATATCAAAAGCAATCAGGTTACGTATAAGTGTTTTATCTCCGTAGTTGTTGATGAGTGTCCACTCTTTCGCGTTGGCCGGTAATCCCAGCAGATGGGTCTTTTCAAAAAACTTGATCTTGTAGGGTTTCTTTGGGAAGTTCCAGCTGGCATTGCCTCTGCCTCTGATACGTAGTGTGTCGCTGAAAAAATGTCTCCCCTCTTCCGAGATAACCTTGATCGTTCCTTTGAGATAGAGGTCTTTTTCAACAATGTCCTGACTATTTTCAGTATGCACCACAATCACCGGTAGGTTGGTAGGCTGGTACAATCCTGACTGATCACCCACACCCGGGTAGCCGGTGAACTGCAGCTCAGCCAGGTTGCACCGCACGTTGGAAGGGCTGATATAGCGGACATACCTGAATCCTTTCGAACAGCTGATATCAGCCAGGGTCATCCTTCTTTCCTCTGCTGCACCGGGGATGATATATATAGGCACGGCATCGCTGAAGTCAGGACGGTTGGCACCCTCAATAACGGCCAGCTGCACTCTTGATGGCTGGGTGATGCGCGGTGAGTAACCTATTTGCTTGATCACATGAGGTGAGCCTAAGTCGAGACCCACCCAGGTGCCGCTTCTCTCGTAGGAGGCAAAATAGGTGTCGTAGTTATCATCAAACACATTGCTGATGGTGTTGACGGTGGTTGATATGGCACCGGTGGAATAATCTACCGATTCTTTCGTCCCTATTATTTCACCTGTTAATAACTGTGCTGTTTGTGCCGATGCGGTGAGCAGTAATAACAGGGCACAACTGAAAAAAAAGGAGCGCTTGTGAATCTTCATCTGTCTTGTTTTGTTATGATATCTGAATATATAGGTTGTTTCTCTCCACATGGAGCGATCAGCCCGGCTGATGCTCTTCAGCGCGTTTCTTCTTCCATATCTGCCAGGAGTTGACCAGGTTCTGCCACAGCACATACATGCCGGGGCCGAGGGTAGCTAACGGATTAAGGAAAGTCTGCGTGAGCCAGATGGCCAGCACCGTGTTCTTCTGTCCCAGGCCCTGTCCCCCGGCGATGGTGCGGCCATATTTCCTGCCGATCTTCCTGCCGAAGTAAAACTGCAGCAGACAGATCACCAGGGAGGTGAGAGCGATGATCAGCTCAAGTGTATAGTTGCCGTCGTCCTGCAGCCGCACGTAGTTGGTGATGTTACCTATCACCACAGTGAGGGCTGCCGCCCAGAGGTAAAAGGAGACAATCTGTGCCGACCGGATCTGTCTGTGCACCCCGGGAGCTGTCTTCTGAATGATGAACGTGAGCAGGAAAGGCAGAATGAGTATGGGCATCACGCTGCTGAAGATATGCCAGAAGGAACTGCCAAACGGGAGGGCGGTTCCACTCTCACCTATGAGGGAGAGGAACAGCGGTGCGATGAAGGCGACGGAGAGATTGCTGATGATGGTGTAGGCCGCTGTTACGGAGATGCTCCCACCAAGGATGCCCGCCACAACAGGTGCTGAGGTGGCTGTAGCGGTGAGCACACAGATCATGGCTGCCTGTGCCAGGATCTCATTGAAGGGCCTCAGTGCCAGGTAGATCACGGCACTACCCAGGTACTGGATGGCAAGAAGGATATAATGAAAGCGTGTAAGCCGTATATCACTCCAGCTGACACGGCTGTAGGTGATGAAAAGCATCAGCGCCAGCAGATAGGGTATCACCGGCGAGAAGAGGGCGAGTTGTTTGTGAAATGCTATCCCCAGCACCATCGCAATGGGGAGCAGGTACTTCTCCAGATATTTACGCATGTCAGTTGTAGTAGTTCTCCGGCGTGTCGCTGTTCTCCGGCTTACGCAGTATGTCCTTGTGATGGATATCTATCAACCACTGCCTGCGGTCGAGCACGAAGTCGTTGATGAACTGTTCGATCTCAGGGAGATACTCCTTCATGGGATATTCCGACACCTCATGGCCCATATCCTCGATGCTGTAGAACAAATAGGGATATCGTTCCTCCCTGAACTTTGCTGCCAGCGTACGAGAGCCGAACATGCCGAGGTGGAACAGACGTGTCTTGTTGTAGGGTACCAGCCTGTCTGCACTGCCATGAAAAAAGAGGGTGGGTGCGGGCCGTTGTGAGTAGGAGGGAACACCCTCCTTGCTGAAGATACCTCCGGCAAAAGAGAGCACGCCGGCATAGCGGAAATCATCAGGCAGCATATCCGCCAGCCGGTGGTTATCCCTTTCCATATAGTCGGCCTGCAATACGGCAATAGCACCTGCACTCGATCCGCTGATGATGATCAGTGAAGGATCGATATGAAGTGTTTCGGCATTCTCCAGCAGGTAGTTCGTGGCACTATAGAGATCCTCCACCGCCAGATGAATCGCATTGAGCAGTGGCTTGAAATCGAGCATGCGGGGTGCTTTCTGCCCCTTCATCCCCAGGCGGTAGTCGATGGAGACCACGGTGAACCCTCTGTCGGCGAAATAGTGAAAGTAGGGCTTGTAAAGCTCCGCATCGCGCTCCCCATCCTTGAAGCCGCCGCCAAACACAAAAACGAGGCAGGGCTGTGGCAACAGTGTGGCACTGTCGCTTCTGTAGAGATCCAGTTTAAGCTCCTCTCCCTCCTTCACACCGTAGACAAGGGTCTGTTTGCCGGGCAGGCCTGCCTCCAGCGATAGTGATGTGAGCAGCACCGCGATGAGGATGGTTAATCTGTTGTGTGTCATTGCTTATGATTGTATAAAATCGGAAACCAGTTGCATTATTTCAGCTTTCGCCCTGTCGTAATCATTATTGCAGACAGTCACATCGAACTGTGAGGCAAAGCCCATCTCATACTCCGCCTTGGCCAGCCTGTGCTCAATCACTTGTGTAGCATCGGTACCTCTCTTCTCGAGGCGTTCACGAAGGACCTCCACCGAGGGGGGCATGATGAAAATACTCAGCGCCTGCGCACCGTAAATCTTTTTGATGTTCAGCCCCCCGATGCAGTCCACGTCGAACACCACATTCCTCCCTTGTGCCAGGATGCGGTCGACCTCACTTTTAAGTGTTCCATAGAACTTATCGGTGTAGACCTCCTCGTATTCGAGAAACTCATCGTTGGCAATACGTTGGCGGAACTCTGCGGGGGTAAGGAAATAGTACTCTACACCATGTTTCTCCTCACCACGAGGTAGACGGCTGGTGGCAGAAATGGAAAACTGTATGGGTAACCCCTGTGTCAGCAAATAACGTATAAGCGTCGATTTGCCGGCACCTGACGGGGCTGAAAAAATAATTAGTTTAGCCATCTGTTATCATTGTTGCGTGGTGATGTGACACCCCGGTCATGCAGTCACCTATAATATATTTAATATCTGTTCCTTGATCTGTTCCAGATCATCTTTCATCTGCACGACGATACGCTGCATCCCCGACTGGTTGGATTTGGAGCCGAGGGTGTTGATCTCACGACCAATCTCCTGGGCGATAAAGCCGAGCTTTTTACCCTGTGAGTGGCTGTCACCAAGTGTCTCAAGAAAGTAGTCGAGGTGATGTGCTAAGCGTGTTTTCTCCTCGTTCACGTCCAGCTTCTCGATATAATAGATCATCTCCTGCTCGAAGCGGTTCTTATCGTACTCCACACCCTCCAGGTTACTCAACCCTTCGTAGATACGGCTTTTGATCTTCTCAGTGCGCTCATCCTCAAAAGGTTCCACCGCTGCCAGCAGCGAACGGATAGAGAGAATTTTCTCCGTCAGCACCTTTGTGAGCATCTCACCCTCCTGTCTGCGGAACCTGTTCACCTCGCTTACGGCCTGATTGATCGCTTGCTCGATGGTGGCCCACTCCTCATCATCAAGCTCTTCCGTATCCTGTTTCATCACATCAGGCAAACGCAGCAACATGGAGAACCAATCCTGAGGCTGAGGCAGGTTCATCGCCAGAGCCATCTTCCGGATCTCCTCCTGATACTGCTGCACCACATTGTGATCTATCTTTGATGTGACATCTTTGGAGAGCACCTCCACGTTCATGGAAAGATCTACTTTTCCCCGTTCCAGCAGACGTGCTAGGGAGTTGCGCAGAGCAATCTCCTTCTCACGGTAGATGCCGGGAAGGCGTGTGAACAGATCAAACTGCTTACTGTTCAGGGTCTTTATCTCTATTGTAACTTTTTTGTTCGGGAGCTCAGCAACAGCTTTGCCGTATCCCGTCATTGAATGTGCCATATTTCCTGTTTTTACAAAGGTAGGAATTTTTGGCGGAAGATTTCATTTTAGGTAATGAAAGTTCATGCTGAACCCCCCTCCACCTTGCCTGACAGGGTACGCAGCAACAGGCTGTTTCAGTGTGTGGGACGGTCAGTGACAGAACCGGTCAATAGTGTGATCATTAATCGAGAGTAGGCTGAAGCTTCATGCTCAGGCATTCTCTTTATGTCCTGCTTTATTCTGTTCTTTCTTCATCCGCAAGTCTTCCGCATCACGCAGATCGGCCAGGAACAGCAGCTTACGCGTTTCAAAGACATTGGATATCAGGATAAAGAGACAGGCTGCTGTGGCGAGATACTGAATGGTTCCGGGAATAAACACCTCTATGGTGATAAAAGCTCCCAAGATGATGCGTACTTCGGTAGGGCCGAAGATGCCCGAGTCGATGGAGTACTGCCCACCAATCTTGTAACGGAGCTGGGCGGTGATCATCTCCCACCCGTAGAGCACCACAAACAGGAACCCGGTATACTTCCAGATGCCGGGAGCATAGATGCTGAATCCCAACCCGATAAGGATGGTACCTATCCAGTCGACCGTCACATCGAGCGAGAAGCCGTACCACTTGCGTGGCGTACGGCGGTAGTAAGCCAGCCGCCCGTCGAGGGAGTCCCCAAACCAGTTGATGGCGAACCCAATCAGTGAGAGCAGCAGCCAGTAGCGATTGAGAAAGGCACCCATCACAAAACTTGCTGCCACCATCAGGTTACCAAAAGAGCCGATGGCGGTAAGTCCGTCAGAAGAGATCCATGAAGGGATCTTTTGTACCAGGTAGGCGATAGATTTCTGTTCCCACTCACGGAGGATATTGGTCCTTTGACGATCTGTGGCGATGAGTTTCAGCGATCTCGCCATGTTTTTTTTACTATTCTTCATCTCCGGGTTTACTTAATATGATTTATTCTTATGTAACAAAAGTACTGATTATATTTCAAGTTACGAATTTGTTACATAAAAAAGTGTCTATAAATTTATATTAATTCTACATAAAAAGAAGCCGTCCCTCAGGGGGCGGCCTCATATATATGCAGTTAATTTCGCTCTCGGCGTCAACTGTTCTCTTTCTCGTCGGTAGGTACTATCAGCTTGTACCCCTTACCGTGGATATTGATGATCTCAATATTGGGTTCCGGCTTCAGCAGCTTGCGCAGCTTGGTGATGTAAACATCCATGCTGCGGGCGTTGAAGTAGGTGTCCTCTTCCCATATCTGCTTGAGGGCGTGGTTACGCTCAAGGATATCGTTTGCATGGGCGCAGAGGAGCGACAGCAGTTCCGATTCCTTGGTTGTCAGCTTTGTTTGCACATCACCAATCACCAGGATCTGTTTCTGCGTGTCGAACGTCATCGTGCCGAAGCTGTAGAGCTGCTGTTCCTTGCTCTTCTTGCCTTTCACACGCCGGATAATAGCCTCAATACGCAACACCAGCTCTTCCATGCTGAAGGGCTTGGTGATGTAGTCGTCAGCTCCTGCCTTGAAGCCTTCGAGCACATCCTCCTTCATGTTCTTCGCAGTGAGGAAAATCACCGGTATCTCTGTATTGATGGTTCTTATCTCCTTCACGAGTGTTACACCATCTTTCTTTGGCATCATCACATCGACGATGCAGAGGTCATACTTTGTTTTCACGAAGCCTTTGAAACCGGCTTCCCCATCAGGAAACAGGTCGGTGTCAAAGCCTTTTGCCTGGAGATATTCTCTAAGCAACATGCCAAGATTCTCATCATCTTCGCATAAAAAAATTCTTAATTTCTCTTCCATATCAATTTTGTGTTATAACGGGTAAACTAATTATAAATCTGGTACCTTTACCTAATTCACTTTCGGCACGGATGGTGCCGTTCACATCAGTAACGATCTTCTTCACGTATGCCAGTCCCAGCCCGAAGCCTTTCACATCGTGGCGGTTGCCTGTATGCACACGGTAAAAACGTTCGAATACTTTCTTCGCATCCTCCTTTTTCATTCCAACCCCATTATCCTCAATGCTGATAATGAGCTTGTTGCCTTCATTACGTGTACGTATCATTAACTCCGGTGGTATCTCTTTCTTTCTGTACTTCAAAGCATTGTCCAGGATATTGAACAATACGTTGGTGAAGTGCATCTCATCCACCATGATCGCTGAGTTCTCTGCCTGCAGATCAATGTCGAGCGTGCCCTCCAGCTTCTGCACCTTCAGTGCATGGGTGTTGGCGACACTCACCACCAGGTCGTTTGCATCCATCTCCTTCATCTTCAGTGTTGTCTTCTGTTTGTCAAAGAGTGACATCTGCAGCACTTTCTCCACCTGGAAGCTGAGTCGCTTGGTTTCATCATGTATCACGCCCGTGACATGTTTGAACACTTCGGGTGATTTCAGAATAGACTCATCCTTCAGCATCTGCGCTGCCAGTGAGATGGTGGAGACGGGTGTCTTCAGCTCGTGTGTCATGTTGTTGATGAAATCATTTTTCATCTCAGACAAACGCTTCTGCCTGAAGAGTGACACCACCGTGAATATAAACGTGATCAGAAGGATGAACGTAAATATAAGCGATGGGATGAAAAAGGTCAGCTCACTGTAGACATACTTTCTTTTCGTTGGGAAGTAAACCCTCAACGAGTTCAGTTTTGCCGGTGGGTCGTTGGGAAACAGAATCTGGTTGTAGATTGCATCTCTCTCTTTTGTGGAGTAACCGGGTGAGGAGTGAACAACCCTGTTGTTGAAATCCACCACCTGGAAGCTGAACGGCTCGCTCAACCCGTTATAGGATAGCTCGTAGCGAATATACTGCTCCACCTTGTTAAAGTCGATACGCTGTTCAATCGGTTCGTTGCTGGGACGGCTCAGTATCTTGTAGATCACCTCATCCAGCAGCGAGCGCTCATGCAGATAGCGTTTCGATAGCGATTGCTGCATGTCGTACTGCGTCTTGGAGATGGTGCTGCCCCCCTGGTTGGGTGAGAGAAACACTCTCTCACTTTCTGTCAGTGGGCGCCTCGTCTCTTCGGTCACGTTCAGCTCAATTCTTGTTTCACTTCCATCGGGATGTGTAATGGTGGTGCCTGACTGCTCTCTGATGATGCTGCGTGATTCCTGCGGCTGATTGTACTGCGAATATCTGCTTTCCGACTCAATCATATCCTGCTCCAGGTAATCACGTGTCTGATCCTGTTCCAGATCTTTCATCACATTATAGAGACTTCTGTTTACCTGTTCATCAAACTGTTGTGTACGCAGCGTAAGGCTTGTTCGCATGTACCTCACCTGCAGAAACAACAGTGCGAAAAATGCAGTGAACATCACAATGGCAAGCAACCAAATTGTTGATTTTTTCATTTTTTTTACTTACCTCCGTTTTAGTGACAATTTTTTTTTATTTCAAAGATCGCACTTTTATCGTTACTAATTTAACAAATAAACCACTTTTTTGTTTAACATATCCTCTTAAAATTAAAAAAAACAGAAAAAAGGAGCCTGCACAACATAAATTAAGGGAATTGTGCCCGACGACATTCCTTTTTTAAGATTGTTTAAAATCGTTTCTGCTGCCGGCACCGTTGGGTCAGTCGAAGTTAAACCGCAAACTTAATCCGGCAGTGGTGTTGGCGGTAGGGTATGCTGTTGATGAGACCAGTGGTTTGTTGATGATCCTGTCGAAGAAAGCGCGCAGTGTGAGCGCCCTGCTCATCGCGTAATCAGCCGAGAAGCGGATGGTGGTGGTGTTGATGCCGCTGGTAGCCTGGGTGAAGCCCTCCTCAATCTTTCTTATCAGTGCCTGTGTGTTCTTGGTTGAGATATCAACCCTTATCTGCAGATCGTTGCTGAAGGTAGTGGTGGAGGGGCTCTCGTCTGTCTCCCTCTCTCTTCGCGGTGTTGTTCTTCTGCTTCTTTTCTCCATTGTGTTGGAGCCGAAGCCGACGATGCGGTTGAAGTGGGCAATGCGGTAACCCATGCCCAGCACGAGGTCGTTGTCATTCATCTCTACGATCTGCCGGGAGGAGATGTTAAGGTTGAGCGCCCTTGTTTTGTTGATGCGCAAGCTGAGGCTCATGTTGTTGTGTAGTGTGCCGTGCAGCTCTACGAGGGGGTTGAAGCTCTCCATGATGCTCACCGCGGAGATGTCGAAAGGTGAGGAGGGGAGGGGTGCCCCCGATACCACATCACGGATATAGCCCAGGTCGCTTCCGTCGCTGAGAGGTACCCAGCTCAGGTGGGAGCTGAATGATCCCACCCTGTACTGAGAGATGTAACTGTGGCTGATCATGAACGTCTGAAACGGCTGTTGCAGTAATGGTGCGATGGTCACCATGTTGAGCGAGAGCTCCCAGTTGGGCAGCATGGCGGAGAGGGCGGGGAAGGGTGTGAGTGCGATGGTGCTGGCATCTCTGCCGGTGTAGGCTGCCAGGAAAGAGGGTATCAACACCTCTGCCGTATGAGTGCCTACATCGCCCGTGGTGGGACTGAAAGGCTGACCGCTCAGGCTGCTGCCGCTCAGGAATCCGGCAGAGGGGTAGCGTGTCTCACTGTACTGATCTCTCACCCGTGCAGCCACCACCTCCCTGTTGTCACGAAACCGCTCAAATGCATGTGAGCGATAGCTGTTGCCTGCACCACCTTTTTCAAAGGCCGATCTGATGGAGAGGGTGCTTATCGCAAAGCTCCCTCCTCTGATCTCAGGCATCCCTTCCACCATGTACTGGTACTCTGTGCGTTGATTCTCTTCGTAGAGTGCGTTGAGCGTTATCCTCATGCCCGCGAAGGGCTCCAGTGTGGCATCCAGCCGCAGGTTGGCCGTTTCGTTCCAGAGTGCCGGCCTGATATTGTGCTCGTTGATCACCAGCCGGTTGTGCGTCAGTGACTCCTTTATAAAACGTTCACCGCCCTCAAGGCCGAAGGCGAACCCCAACCCGGGGAGGAGCCCTGCCGGCGAACGCTGCTGGCCGAAGAGATCACCTATCATCGGCTCATAGCCGGGCAGGTCGGTACGTGTTTTGTAGCCTATATTAAGGTTGAGCTGCCGCAGCATCATCATGGCACGGGCCATGTGGTGCACCACGTCCGCGCCTGTGCGGCCGGCGGCGTGATGTCCCTGTGGACTGCTCCCGGCACTGTTGAAGCGGCTGTTTGTTTGCTGCAGGAACGGTATCTTATTGTAGAGTGACACCAGGTTGAAGCGGCTGTTCAATGTGAGGGCGAGATCGTTCTGCAGGGTGTTGCCTATGGTCTCATCGCTGATGATCGCACCGCGTTCCCAGCGGTAGCGTGCGTTGTAGGCCGCGCTCGAGCTGATCCAGTCCAGCAGGGGTATCTGAGCGAAGGGAAGGGTATAGGTTACATCGGCCGTCTGCTCATAGTTGAGCGGTTTGCCCAGGTCACGCAGGCTGATCAACACCGAATCTTTCCATATCTCATAATCGCTCCTGTTGATCTCTTTGTTCACCTGCAGGTAAGGCTCCTCAATCTCGGCGACAGTGCCGGAGCGGAATGAGCTCCTCAGGTTTCTTGTGAGATCCCATGTAATCTGCAGGTCGCGGTCCCAGTAGAAGTTACGGCTGTAGGAGAGATAGTGGCGCTGTGTATCTGTGATGCCCTGTGCATAGGCGTTCAGGTCACGCAGTTGTGTCTCCCCGTAGTTGCGCATCAGGTTGCTGCTAACCGCGATATTGTCGGGCAGGTAGTTGATGTTCACCGACTGCAGCAGTTTCGTCCATCCACTCTTCTTCAGGTTGCTGAAGGGTTCCCACGGTTTTGCCGCCGGTGAGTAGGAGTAGTCGGCCTGCAGCCTGAAATCTTTTATGGTGGCATACTCTGTGTCGGGGCTTTGGTGTCTTTGCGCGTTCGATCTGTAGCCGAAGCTGAAGTTGGCCGGGTCGTACGGCATCGGTTTCGCGCTTTTGATGTTGATCTTCACATTGCTGAGGCTGAGGCTCCTCCGTGTGGTGCGGGTGAGGGTGATCTGCCTGACCGAGTCGCGCTCCGACTGAAGCCGCATATGCTCCATCGATTCATCAAGCAGTATATCCCGGTTGAAAGGATCGTAGAGCGGTGCTGAGTGCTCGCTGGAGTAGGAATAATAAAAGGGAGCGGTGATGTTCGCCTTCGCAGGGAGAAACCGTCCCAACTCCATATTGAGTGAGAGGTGCAGCGATGTGTAGTCGTCGTTGCGGCGTTGCTGCAGGCTTTGGTCTAGTGCTCCGAAGCCGGCGGTCTCCTTCCTGCCGGAGAGGCTTACCGTGCCTATGTCGGAGAGTGCCAGGTGCAGGTTACCCTGTGCTGCCCAGCCCCCCTGCTCATCAAAGCCACTCAGTCTCATCTCATTCACCCATACCTCGCCCGACCGGTTTCCGGTGGTGTTGTTGCGGATGCCGATCATCATCACCTTCACCTCTGCCAGTGAGGGGTTACCCATGATAGTGATCCTGTTCCCCGGCTTGTCGGGATCCTCCTGCGAGAAGGGAGTGAAGTAGCCGGCACCACCCTCATGCTTCTCTGCATTACGCAGCAGCTTAAGGCTTGTGAGCAGCTCCAGCGGGAAGTCGAACATGTTTTCCACCGGCCATACCTGCTGTCTGTCACCGGGGATATTGGTGCTGTAGCGTCCTTCAGGTGTGAGACGGAGCGGTATCTCATATTCATAGTAATTGTTCCTGTAGTCCGATCCCATCCGCAGGAAGATGGAGAGATCACCCTCCTGCAGCTCCCCCGGATCATCGGGCAGCCTCTCCGCGTGGACGAACATCTGCAGCCGTTTATAACGGCGCAGGTCCTGCATGGAGCTCTTGTAGACTGAGCGCACATCACCCGGGTCAAGGGCGGTCACCTTCAGCGAGAGCGCCTGCTCGTTCTCCTGCCGCAGTTGCGGCTGTGCCGGATCGAGTATGCGGGTGACACCCGGTGGGAGGACGTAGTTTACCGGCGTGCGGCTGCCATTCACCTCAATGTTGACAGCAGAGATGTCGAGCGTGCCCATCCCTGTCAGTGCCCCGCCGGAGATGAGGTCGCTGCGGTAGCTGCGCCACTCACTGCGCACCAGCTCCAGCGTTGCGAAACGGAGGAACAGCGGCTCCCCGAACCCTGTGAGGAAGAGGCGCATAAAGCGGATGTTGTTGAATCCTTCAATGGCACCCACCTTCGACTTGTACTCACTGAGAGGGATCCTGAACTGGTACCAGGTGACGTTGTCCTCCCTGCCGTTGCGCAGCTTCACGCTCACCTCACGCCTGTCGGCGATGAAGTTGGAGCCCGGCTCCATGCTTTCGGGACGGAGTGAAATCCTGTACTGAAAATAGGACTCATTCTCGTTCAGCGTGTTGTCGTTGTCTATATCCTCCACGTCGGGTGTGGTGCGTGAGGCGTTGTGGTAGGTTTCCTCATTCTCCGGCGCCATTGAATTGCCTTCGGTACCGTTGAAGTACTTATATCGCTCAAGGATGCTGAGCTGTTGTCGGTCCTGCTCCGCACCGCGGTAATGGCGGAAGCTGTCGCCCGCCGGGTCGTTGAGCGGTGAGTGGTTATCCTCCTGCATGCGCGTGAGGGTCTCTCGTGAGAGGCGTGGCTGCAGCTCTCCCAGGTAGGCGGCATAGGTGGGGAAGCTCTTCTCCTCCTCGCTGCTCAGGCCATTGAGACCCACATCCTGGAGGCGTCGCGATGCCATACCCATGGAGTTATCGAAGCCGTAGACGGTGGACTGCCGTTTAGGATACTTACCCCAGACGGTGCGGCCCGTGGCGGTGGTGTCACCATCGACAGGCAGTCCGTTCTCGAAGAACTTCTTTCCATCCTTCAGCACATCCTCCGAGATCTCCCCCAGGTTGATATAGAGATCACCACCGCGCGAGGTGCCCAGCGTGTCGTTCACGAAGGGATCCATCAGCCAGAACTCAATATACTCAATATTGGCCGCCTCAAAATCACGTGTATCCATCCGTCGTGTGATGCCGCCCCAGCGCTGGTGGGGGTTGAGCAGTTTGCCCTCGCTGTCCACCCCGCTATCGAGGTTATAGGGCCCCCGCTCGTTGGGGTAGTAGGAGAGGTTGAGCACCGGGATGGTGGCCGGCATCCCGTAGAGCGCATCCCTGTTGGGGAAGATCTCCCGTTCATAGATCTCCCGCACGCGGTGGTCGGAGAGCTGCTCCGGGTCATTTTTGATATGTGTGGGTGTGAGGCCCGAGTTCCGGCGGGTGAAGATGCCGTCGATATAGAACCATGAGAGCAGGGCCCTGTTCTTGCCATAATCGGTGTTGTTGGTGAGCGACGCCTCGGGAAAAAGTGCCGCCGGTGAGTTGTTGTAGGGTGTGGCGGCCAGCGACCAGTTGTAGGGTGTGCGCAGGTCGATGGCGGAGGTGGAGGATTCAAAGTCATCGAGGTAGGAGTAGCTGCCGGTGTACTTGTTGCTGTAGTGACCCGCGATCATCTGCGCAAACTCCAGGTCGGCCGACAGCTGCGACGGCTGTGTGGCCTCAGTGAAGGGAAGCATGTCGAGGAGGTTGGTGAGTGCGTACGACTCACTCTCCCAGTGCGTGTTGAGACCCCAGAGCGTGTTCTTCGCCGACTCATCTCCATAGATGCTCTTCGTGGTGAGCGGCTTCTCGAAGTAGTGCATCAACGTGGCCCCTGCAGTGAGGTTTCTTGAGAGGTCATACTGCAGGTTGACACCCATCAGTGTCTTGCGTTGCATCTGCGAGAGTGTCTGGTCCTCCAGCGACACGCTGATGGGCGTACCGGCATCGAGGATCGCCCTGTTGAGGATGCTGACCGTGCCGGAGATATAATCCACCGTGTAGTCCACCCCTTCGGTGAGAGGGGTGCCACCGGCGGTGACCCGCACCGAGCCACGGGCGACGTTCATCGCGTTGAGGTTGATCTCAGTACCCGACGAGCCGCGGTACTCACCGCTGATGCGGAACTTGTTCCGCTCGGGTACCTGTCGTGCCACGGTGAGGGTGGAGTCGTACAGCTCCTGAAAGAGATATCTCTCCGCGATAGCATCGTTGCCGATCATCTCCCGCAGGTGTGACCCGAAAGGCTCCACCACGGGGAAGATCAGCCGTCCGTTTTGGGCATCTATGGTGTAACCCTCAAGGAAGTCGAAGAGGCCGTCGGGGTAGGGGTCATCCCTGCTGTTCAGCCTGTCGAGCTGCATCACCCTAAGCAGCAGCTCCTCCTCTATGCCGCTGCCGGGGAGGTAGTTCAGGTAGACACCCGTGGTGTCGCTCTGGCGGGTGATGTTGAGCAGGAAGCGGTCCTCCTGCAGGTTGTAGGCGCCGTAGCCGAGGGAGTAGATGTTCTTCATCATCAGGTCCCAGGTCCAGGCGGTGGGTGAGAGCGAGACAGGCTTGAGCAGCCTGAGGAAGAGCGCACCATTTTGGATGTTGCTCCCCTGTGATCCCTCACCCACATCAGAGGCGAACTCACCCACCTGGTATACCTCGCCATTGAAGGTGTACTCATAGGCCACCGCCAGCACCTCATCCGCCTGCAGCGGCATGCTCAGGGAGATATAGCCCAGCTGTGGCTGCCAGGTGTACTCCGTGGCGGTGAGGAGGCGTGCACTCTCCAGCTTCTCATAATCCACGCCGCTGATCACATCGCCGGGAAAGAGGCGGGCGGTCTCACTGATGTTGCGTGCACCGGCAAAGGTGGTGGTGAGCTGTTCGTAGAGCGTGTTGGCACGGTTGTAGGGGACGGCGGCCGTACCCTGCGACTGCCAGCGTGGATTGTGGATGGTGTTCTGTTCCCCCAGGTCGGCAAACGCGACGATATTCCTTGCCTGGGCATAATCACCCCTCTTGTTGGTGACCCACACCTCCATGCGGGTGATGGATATGGGTGACTGTATGTAGGGCAGCTTGCTCAGTGCCTCATCATACCTCTCTCTGAACCAGAAGCTGAGGAAGAAGTGGCGGTTCTCATCGTAGCTGTCGGCGCTGAACTCGAAGGGAGTGGTCTGCGTGCCACCGCTGCTGTTTACCGTGCGTGCTTCCGACTGCTGCTGTGAGAAGAGGGTGTTCACCTTCAGCCTGCCGAACTGCAGGTCTGCTTTTATGCCGAAGAGAGCCGCCCCACCATTGATAAGCCTGTTGCCGGTGGTCATGCTCACGTTGCCCGCCTCAATATTTTTGATGATCTCATCCTCATCACCCCGGTAAGCCAGGTTGATCTGCCTGCTACGGAAGTCGAACGTCGCCTCAGTGTCATAGTTGATGTCGAAGTTGATCTTGTCGCCCACCTTCGCGTTGAGGTTGAGCTGTATCTGCTGGTCGAAGTCGAACATGCTCCGCCTGCGTGCTCTCTGCGGGAGGGTGGGGTTGTCGGTCACATCCCGCTTCAGCCCTGCGGAGATCTCGATGGATCCCTGTGGTGTGAGCTGTACACCTCCGGGGCCGAAGATCGTCGTGAGTGGGTCCCGCCTGTTGCGCACGCCTGTGAGCGTGAATGGTTGTGGCGGCGGCAGGCTGTCGGTAGTCAGCGCATTGCGGTTGCGGAAGTAGGCGGTCTGCTTCTCCCGCAGACGATAGGCGATGTACTCTTTCGGCGTCATGGTGTAGGGCGTGCTGATCACTATATCACCCATCTTCTCTTCCACGATGTAGCGGTTGGCGTCTGCGTCGTAGCGCACTTCGGTACGCAGGAGAGAGAGTCTGACCTGTGCCTGCAGCGCTCCCTTTCCGTTCGGCATGAACAAAAGGAAGAAAAGGAATATGTAAATGAATCTTTTTAGAGATACAGCAGCCATGTACGATTTTTGAAATCAAAAATGCGTATTACGTAACCGGCAACTGTTATAATCTCTTCAACGCCTCTTTGATCACCCCTTCCACGGGGAGAGAGGGGTCCTCCCTGATGATTTTTGATACCACCTTCTGTGATGCTGTCTGCACGAAGCCGAGCATCACCAGTGCCGCTACGGCAGAGTGGCCTGTACCGGAGAGATCTGCTTTCGTGGGCAGCTGAAGGGTGCCGCTCTCGTCGGTATATTTGATCTTGTCCTTCAGGTCGACGATGATGCGCTGTGCCGTCTTGGCACCGATGCCCTTCACCGACTGCAGCACGGTGGCGTTCTCGCTGGCGATCACGCTCTCCAGCTCCTTCGAGCTGAGCGAGGAGAGGATCACCCTGGCGGTGCTGGGCCCCACGCCCGAGACGCTTATCAGGTGTTGAAACAGCTCCCGCTCATGCTTGTCGCTGAAGCCGAAGAGCACGTGTGCATCTTCGCGTATCGACTCATGCACGTAGAGCTTTGCCGTTGGCTGCCCGTTAATGACACCGTAGGTGTTGAGTGAGATTTGCATCTGATACCCTATCCCTGCACACTCGATGGTCACGCCGGCCGGTGTCAGCTCGGCCACTTCGCCTTTGATATAGTCTATCATGTTGTCATAGTTGCTTGATTACGTAATACCGTACTTATAACGGCAGAATTGGCAGAAAAGTATAAAGATGTCTCACAAAGATAGCGATTAATTCCGTTTCGAAAAAGAGTCTGAAAAAGAGCCTTACATAGTGAAGCTGGGAAAAGATAACCGGTTGGCAAATATTTTGTACTTTTGCTGTTCAAAAGCAGAATGATGAGTGCAAAGAAAGTGTACAGTTACAATATTGAGGCACAGGATATCGACTTCCGCCGCAGGATCACGTTGTCATCCCTCACCAATTACGTGTTGATCACCTCCGGCAGGAATGCCGACGAGAACGGTTTCGGCCTGCTGGAGCTGCAGAGTGAGAACTACACCTGGGTGCTCTCACGCCTGGTGATAGATATGAAGCGTATGCCCACCGAGAGTGATTCCATCACCATTGAGACATGGGTAGAGAAGGTGGGCACCGCCTTCACCACCCGTAATTTCCGCATCAGGGACACTGCAGGTGTGGTGATAGGCTATGCCGCCACCTCGTGGGCGGTGATAGACATGACAACGCGGCGCAGCGTGCTGCTCGACACCATCCCCTCCATGCAGCGGTATGTGGTGCCGGAGAGCACACCCATCGGTGAGCCGGGGCGTCTGCCCAACATTTCGGGTGAGGTGGCCAACAGCTTTGAGGTGAAATACAGCGACATCGATATCAATAGTCACGCCAACAGTCTTAACTACGTACAGTGGCTCTCCGACTGTTTCCCGCTCGATTTCTACCGTACACACCATATCCGCCGCTTCGAGATCAACTTCATGAAGGAGATCATGTTTGGCGACAGGGGTGAGGTCTATCGTGAGATGAACGCTCCGGGGGACTATGCTTTTCAGATCGTGACACGCGGTAATGGCATCGCCTGCCGCGCACGGATTCTAGTCGAAGAGGTTAAGTAAAATATTCAACTTTCTCAAGTCATACGTATACAGCTAAAGATGAGACCTGTAAATGTTTTGTGGGGACCCATTGACCTCGAGGAACGTAAAAAGAGCAGCTGTTTGAATATTCGCGTTAAGCTAAATGAGCAGAGCCAAGCTTGCTTGAGCTTTGCCATAGCAAGCGAATATCTACGTTAGTGAACGTAGCAAGTTTTGCTCTTTTAGTGAATATTCGCGTTAAGCTAAATGAGCAGAGCCAAGCTTGCTTGAGCTTTGCCAT
>JADMKJ010000057.1 GCA_015478855.1 Proteiniphilum sp. | reverse complement strand
CACATCTCACATCCCACATCTCACATCTCACATCCCACATTCCACATCTCACATCCCACATCCCACATCTCACATCCTACATCTCAAAGTTCTTTGTTTGTCCATATAAAGTGATTACTAAATATCATTTTCAACTCTTTCAGCTCGTGTTCCCTCCGGAAAAATCCGTAAACAGATGATCCTGATCCGCTCATGGAGGCATAAACTGCTCCCAGATCATAAAGCTGTTGTTTGATGGTGCAAATTTGGGGATATTTTTTGAAAACAGGTGGTTCAAAATCATTTTTCATCAGATCCTTCCAGTCGGCAACAGGTTTTTTTACAACTTCTTTCAGCGACAGCCCGGGCTTCAGGGGTGTGATCATCGCATAAGCCTCTTTAGTGGGTATTGAGATGTCAGGTTTGACGAGTACAAAAAAGAGATCACTTAAATCAAGTTCAATAGGTTCCAGTTCATCACCAATACCTGTGGCGAATGCCGGTCTGTTGAGTAAGAAGTAAGGACAGTCAGCACCCAGTTTAGCAGCAAGCAGTGCCAACTCTTTATCGGTGTAATGTAAACTGAAGTTGTCGTTAACCATCCACAGCATCGATGCAGCGTCGGAGGAACCTCCTCCCAAACCCGCACCGGAAGGGATCTTTTTTAGTAGATGTATATCGAGGGGGGGGAGCTCTTTTTCAGATAAGATCAGCTTCAACGCTTTGATCACGAGGTTATCCTCACTGTTTCCCTCAATCACATCGCCTGTCTGAAAAAATCTGTAGGGGGTGTTTCGTCCGGACATCTCGTTTGATCTGAGATGGCGGGTATCGGAGGTGTGGTCTGTCGTCGCGGGTGGCACCGAAGTGCCGGCGGGTAGAATCTCCAATGCATCTTTCAACCCAATAGGATAGAATATGGTTTCCAGATTATGATACCCATCCTGCCGGCGGGAAACAATATTCAGTCCTAAATTTATTTTAGCGTTGGGAAAACAGATCATAGATGTTGTTTTGTGCAAAGATAAAAAATTTATCTGTAAGATTCTCCTGCTACCTGTTGTGCTTCTTAGTTGTTGTGACAATCTGTTTATGATTTGACCGATACGTACCTACAGCTCAAACGCAGCCCGCACACCTATTTGTTTAAAGCTGGTTTTGTGAAATGAACCGAAAATTCCGGCATTAAAGAAGCGGTTGCCTATACCATAGCCAAGCTCAGTGTAGGAGATGATCTGTGGGGTGTATAGCTGGCTCAGATAGATCCTCTCCTTGTCAGCGAAGTCCGATACGAAGGGGATATTCTTGAGGATGAGGAAGGGAGTTTCAAACATAGTATGTGCCTGGATATAGGATTCAGAAGCGTTGTACAGATCCCTGCTGAGCAGGTTGAAGTTACCACCCAGTCCGTCGTTCCAGTTTTCAGGAAAATTGTTCTTGGAGAAATAGACAAAGTCGGCGAAATATTCAGTCTCCTGATTGATAAACATGCCTGTGCCCAGGTGATATTGAAATGAATTCATCAATCCAAACTGGATGTTCTGACTTATGTCAAACTCTAATCTGTTGTATTGAGAGGTGCTCCCCAGGATATCCAGAAAACTGCGTGAGAACTCCACCTTGAAGGTGGGGAAGGCTGATCGCTCATGTATTTTCTGCCTGCCCTCATACCGGTAATATTGTACAGGAGTCCAGCTGAGACGTAGGTATGGCGCAAAGGATTTTTTTGTTCCAAACAACTCTTCGATCGGACTAATTATATCTGATGCGGCACGTAACATCAGTGGACTATTCTTACTTTTACGTATATGATAGTCAACACCTGTCTGCAGCAGTACGCCGTTAACTAACTCGTATGTATTGAACAGTTTGAAATAGTAATCCTTGTAATATCTCAGTGAGATATCTTCAAATGAAAGTCCCTGATTCTTCAAACGCTCCTGTATCTGATCAACAAAAAGTGAGCTGTAGGTAGGATTACCTATACCGACCGAAAACGAGGCAGTCCCTAAATGAAAGGGTTCATAATTCCAGGAGGTGGTTAAATCGGTGAAAAACTCTTTCCTGCGAAATAAATACCCTGCAAATGCATTGACCTTGAATGTACGGCTACGATTCAGATCAATACTAAACGATAGTTTCTGACGATAGCTGACGCCGTCACGTGAACTATATCCCAGCATCAGGGGGTTCAACAACCCGGAATAACCTATCCTCGTGGACCTGTACTTGTAATTTGAATTCAATACCATCCGCTGTGCCATCTGTTGTGCTTTTCTGGAGCCGGAGAGTGAATCACCATTGGCTTTTTGCGCTTCTTCCGAAAACTGCTGCTGTATATGCCTGTTGATAACATCTTTCTCTCTTGCCTGAAGCGGTATGGGTCTCTGCTCTTCCCAGAAGAGGGAGTCGCTGCTCACAGGTACAGCATCAAGCCGCACTTTGTAAGAATCACTGATGTTTAGTGACCGCACAGGTTCAAGTATCTGCCGTAGACGGATATCCTTGTAGGTGATGTCAGCCAGATGCCTGCTTGCCAGTATATTCCCCAGGTAGGCAGCCGTTTGATAAATGGTGAAGCTTACGGGCAGGTAATTGGTTATCCACTCATCGCCCATAGTCATCTCAAAAGAGAAGTCAGAAAAAATATCCAATCCCTCTCCCCTGAAAAAAATCACACGCCATGTACCTTTCTCCACAATAAAATATCCTTTCAGCAATTTCGGATTTTCATAGATTGGTGTGAAGTGAATATTATAGTAGGTCTTGTTATTTTCAGAAATTGTCTGATACAGCGTATAACGGTAGTACTTTGCCGTGCTGAACCGGATTGGCATGAAAAAACTCTCATCATTGGTCGTTTCACCGTAGATGTTGATGTTCAACAACTTAAAAGGGATCATGTCGATGTCTTTCCTTCCTGTGAGCGTCCCTGTCACATGTTTGATATCCTGTATGTAACTGTTGGGATACTCAAAACGGAAATCGCTGATCGTTTCGATCACTGCCTCATCGTGATTGGGGTCATGCAGCACAAAATTGGGAATCAGATGGGTGTATTTATAGAAGAAGTTCTTTCTGACAGTCTCTACATAGGAACGTGTGTATACCTCTGCCGTATAATGATCTACAAGATCGTTATACTTTTCTGCAGCATTCATTGTCCTGCTCATAATCGTATCTACAGGCAGACCGGATTCTAAAGCATAACCGTTAAAAGCAACAACGATCAGAAACAATGTTTGTATGATGAGACCTTTCTTCATGCTCTTTTCACTCAAGGATACAAACTTACGTTATTTTTGATTCATAGGAAATAATGGCTAAAAGGAATATGCCTGTGACTAAAGAATCATCGGGTATGTTCCTAATTGGAGGGTGAAAGTAGAAAAATTATTTCAAATTTGTTTCTTTTCGAAAAAAATAATTATATTTGTGTTTTAGAACATAGTTCTATAACACGCATGCTGGGGAAGAACAAGACAGAAACAGAATTATCATCTTCATTACCTGATATATGGAAGATGCTAACCGACGTTGAACGCGATCAGTTACGCCACAACGCCCGAATAACTCATTTTAAAAAGAATGAATTGATTTATCTTGAAGAGGAGTCACCGAAAGATTTGATGTGTCTCTTCAAAGGGAAAGTGAAAATATTCAAAAGTGGTGTAGGTGGTAGAAGTCAGATTATCAGGATTATCAGACCTGTGCAGTATTTTGGTTATAGAGCATATTTCGCCCGTGAACCCTATGTCACAGCTGCATCTGCCTTTGAAGCCTGTACCGTATGCATGATTCCTATGGAACTGATTGAACAGTTCCTTCGGGATAACGGTGATCTGGCTCTCTTCTTTATACAAATGCTTTCGATTGACCTGGGAATAGCTGACCAGAGAGTGGTTAATCTGACACAGAAACATGTCCGTGGACGTCTGGCCGAATCGCTGCTTTTTCTCAAAGAAAGCTACGGCCTGGAAGAAGACGGGGCCACCATCAACATATATCTCGCACGGGAGGATCTGGCGAATCTCTCCAATATGACCACATCCAATGCGATCCGCACTCTTTCAAACTTCGTGAATGAACATATTATTACCATTGACGGGAGAAAAATAAAGATCATCGATGAAGAACGACTACGTAAGATCAGCCGCATCGGTTAAATTGTTCTTACTTTAAGTCTGAATTTATTTCCAATTCCAAAACTACTGTCTACCTTTGTGCTTCAATTCATACAGAAAGAATGATCCGAAAAATTGCCCGTTCCATACTTACATCCTATAATAAACCGGTGGAACGATTTGTGAAAGATCCACACGGTACGCAACAAAAAACACTTGACTATCTGCTACAGCACGGACGAAATACGCTTTACGGAAAAGAAAAGCATTTCACTTCGATTAACGATGAGAACAGTTTTCGTGTGAGGGTACCCATGCAGTCGTATGAAGATTTACGTCCTTACCTCGATAAGATTATCACAGGAAAAAAGGATAATGTTCTCTGGGACACACCGGTGAAATGGTTTGCCATGTCGTCGGGAACAACCGAAGATAAAAGTAAATATATCCCCGTCACCAGGGAGTCGTTGGTCAATGGTAACTACCGTGCCGGTTATCATATGCTGGGGATGTATGCCATACATCATCCTGACACCTCATTTGTGCTGGGGAAAACACTGGTGCTGGGTGGCAGTCAGCAGATAAATCACATTGGTGGCGGCATTTACACGGGTGATATTTCAGCAATATTGATGAAGAACCTCCCCGCTCCCGCAAAAAGGAGAAGAACACCTGAAAGTATTGCTCTCTTGCCTGATTGGGAAGAGAAATTGGAAAAGCTGGCTGACTATGCCATAAAAACAGATATTCGTTCTTTTGTGGGTGTGCCCTCCTGGATGCTTGTATTATTGAAGATGATTGTGGTAAATCGGGGCCAGTCGATTTCTGAAATCTGGCCTGACCTGGAAGTGTTCTTTCATGGTGGTGTAAGCTTTCTGCCTTTTCAGGAGCAATATGAAAAATTGATCCACTCAGACAGAATGCGCTACTGGGAGACCTACAATGCTTCTGAGGGTTTCTTTGGTGTACAGTATACTCCCGATTCCAAAGATATGCTTCTCATGCTTGATAATGAGGTCTACTATGAGTTTATCCCCTCCGGAGAATGGGATAAGGAGCATCCTGAAACCGTGCCGCTGAGCGGCGTGGAAACAGGAAGACAGTATGCGATGGTAATCAGTACCAGTGGAGGATTATGGCGTTATAAAATAGGTGACACGATTGAGTTTAGCTCAACGGATCCTTATTTGTTTAAAGTCACGGGACGAACAAAACAGTTCATCAATGCTTTTGGTGAAGAGCTGATCGTGGATAATGCTGACAGAGCTATTGATGCAGCCTCCCGCGCTACGGGGGCGAAGATAATTGAGTATACTGCAGCACCTGTCTATTTTGATGATGACAATAACGGGGCACATGAATGGTTGATTGAATTCGAAACAAAGCCCTCAGATTTGAATCTGTTCATTCAAACACTGGATGAAAGCCTGAAAAAAATCAATTCCGACTATGAAGCAAAACGCTCCTACAATCTCTCTCTGGATATTCCCGTTGTGCGGGTGGTGGAGAAAGGTGTCTTTTATGAATGGATGAAAAAAAGAGATAAAGCCGGGGGCCAGCACAAAGTACCGAAACTATCCAACGACCGGAAATATGTAGAAAGCTTATTAAATTTTATTGCCGCGAATTACTAAAATTGAATAAAAAGCAGATTACGTTATCAAAAATGAGAAAGATTGCGTAAATTTGCACCCTAAATCCGACTTGTAAAGTGATGAGAATAAAACCAATCTATTTTTTGCTGCTCATTTTTGTGTTGAGTTCATGTAATGAGTATAACAAAATTCTGAAAAGTACAGACCGGGACCTGAAATACACCTATGCGAAAAAGTATTTCGAAGAAGGGAAGTACAGCCGGTCTATTACTCTCCTTGAGGAACTTGTGACCTTTATGAAGGGTACGGCACAGGCTGAAGAGTCGTTGTACCTTCTGGCACAGAGTCATTATAACTCCAGGGATTACTACTCTGCCACACAGGTCTACACCACCTATTACAATTCATATCCTAATGGCGAGTATGCCGAGTCGGCACTGTTTTACTCTGCCTATGGGATGTACCTTGATTCACCCGATCCACGGTTGGATCAATCAAAGACTTATACTGCAATTATAGAGTTCCAGAAATATATTGAACGCTACCCGCAAACAGAACGTGCTGAACAAGCGAAGAATTACCTGTTTGAGTTGCAGGAGAAACTGGCCTATAAAGAACTATTGGCAGCCCGGCTCTACCTTGATCTTGGAAATTATATGGGGAACAATTACGAATCGGCAGTGATCACTGCACGTGAAGCGATGAAAAGTTACCCCTATTCCAAGTATATGGAAGATTATCAAATAACGATTCTCCGTGCCCGTTATGAATATGCACTGCGTAGTACGCTCTTCACACAGCCGGAACGCTATCGCATGGTTGTGGATGAGTACTTCAACTATAAAAACACCTTCCCTGAAGGCAGATATGTTGAAGAAGCTGATCGCTATTACCGGGAGTCACAGGATAAAATTGAAGTGTTGCCTACAACCTGATTAAAAAGAAAATAATTAATTTACATAATAGAATGGATTACAGAAAGATTGCTGCTAGCTCGTCCACAGAGACACGAGATGTGATGAAGTTATCAGAACCCGTTGGAAATGTATATGAAATGGTTCGCATAATAAGTAAGAGAGCCAATCAGTTATCAATTGAGATGAAACAGGACCTGGATACCAAATTACAGGAGTTTGCCTCTTACAGCGATAACCTGGAGGAGGTGTTCGAGAATCATGAACAAATAGAGATATCCCGTTTCTACGAAAAACTGCCCAAACCATCTCTTCTGGCTATTGAAGAGTGGAAAGAGAAGGATATTTATTACCGTAACCCCTCCAGGGAGAAAGAATTGTTCTGAGAATATGTTGCAACGGATTCAAACGCTCTTTTTATTATTTGCCGCCGCAGCCATGCTGGTTGCATCAGTTACTCCTCTCGCTATTTTCATGTTTAACAGTGACAGGGTGTTGTTCGAAGCAATGGGTATTTATCTGAACGATACACTCAACGATTCAACATGGGGATTGTTTGTTGTTGGAATCATCAGCTCAGTGCTTGCGCTGATCACTGTTTTCCTTTACAAACAGAGGATGTTACAGATACGGATCTCAATATTTAATATTGTGGTTATGATAGGGTTTTACCTCTACTTCGGCTTCATTTTATATAAAATATATCCGGTAGAGAATCTTCAGTTCCAGAAAGTGGGTATAGGCATCATCATGCCCTTCATTGCCATCATCCTCACCATTCTTGCCATCAGGAAGATAGGAGCCGATGAGGCACTGGTCAGATCACTCCAAAGACTGAGAAGATAAGAGATAAATGAATTAAACTGAAGAGCGGTATTCCTTGTCAGGAATGCCGCTTTTTAGTTGTACAATACCCGCAAAACCATACGATATGGAGTTTTGTGGGTATCTTACATCTCCCTGATACAATGCCCGGGGAAGTAGGTGCACATGCTTACTTTATGAATGACCCTCATCCCCACAGGATCGTATATTCAGAATGACCACTCTTCTGACGTCCTTGCTTTATCGGTGTCAACAGGAACGGCAGCTTTTGTCTTGATAGGAGCTGTCGTTTCGTTCTGTACGCCAATTCCCTTGTAATACTGCATCACGCTGGGCATGATATTCTCAATGTTCGCAATACGCTTGCTGTCTGTGGGGTGGGTACTCAGGAATTCAGGTACCTGCGCTCCGCCACCACTCTCGGCCATCCTTGTCCAGAAAGGAACAGCTGCCTGCGGATTGTAACCCGCCATAGCCATCACAATCAGTCCTATCTCATCAGCTTCATACTCCTGTTTGCGGGCATAGGGCATCATCACACCAAACTGAGCACCCAGGCCGAAGACGGTGTTACCCAGTTGCTGCATGGCTTGTGAGTTGCCTAAAAGACCTCCTGCAATGGCACCACCATACTGAAGTGCCATCTGCTGACTGATTCGTTCATTGGAGTGTTGTGCAATCACGTGAGCAATCTCATGTCCGATCACCACTGCCAGCGATGCTTCTGTCTGTGTGACAGGGAGCAATCCGGTGAAGATAACCACTTTCCCACCCGGCATTGCAAAGGCGTTCACACTATTGTCTTTTACAAGGCTGAACTCCCAAGCGTAGTTCTGAAGCTCCGATTCGTACCCATTATTCTTGTAGAACGTCTCAACAGCATTCGCAATACGTGAACCAATACGGTTGACCATCTCGGCATCTGTGGTGCCTCTTTCCAGGGGTGCAGAACGCATGAACTCCTGATACTGTTGCAAGCTTAATGCAATGACCTCCTGGTTCGATACCAGTTGTAGTTGTCTTCTCCCCGTGAAGGGTACACTACCACATGATTGAAGCAGCAGCGCCATTAGAAAAACTGTAAATGAAAATTTCACAGTTTTGGTTGAATACACTTTTTTCATAATTTGTTGTTTATTGGTAAATTGTCAAAATGTTTTCTCTTCAAAAGTATTGTAAGTTATTGAATAAGCAGCTCAAGCATCACAGGTATGTGAAAGTTTGTTGCTGTTTACCACAAATTAAATATTTATCTCGTTTCTTTCCTGCAGCACGAGCGTTTATATATTATAAACAGTTAAGAGTGAAAGAGGTTTATTTATGCAGCCTTTTTTAATGTTTTTAGCCTGATAAATTGCATAATATAGATTGAGATGATGTTTTTATGGTGCATAAATCGATTTTGATTTTACTCTCAATTTTGTTATCTTTGGGCAATTTTTAAACAGTTAAAAAACACCCTGGAAGAAATTTCGCGACTTCGGTTTTCACAACCGTGAGCGTGGATTTCATTTATTAAACTGATCTATGTCTCCTACACAAAAAAACGACGACGATATTAAAGATAAAAACGAGGAGGATGAAAATGATTTCTCCTCCAAATCCGTACCCGGTTCCAAAATAGCTGTCAAGTTGAGTGACGACAGTACACTCAACCTCTCCAAAATGTATCAGAACTGGTTTCTCGATTATGCTTCGTATGTAATCCTGGAACGTGCTGTGCCGCATATCTCCGACGGTTTGAAACCTGTACAACGACGTATACTCCATGCGATGAAACGTATCGACGACGGTCGATTCAATAAAGTTGCCAATATTATTGGTAACACCATGCAGTTTCACCCGCATGGCGATGCTTCCATCGGTGATGCACTCGTGCAAATGGGACAGAAAGATCTGCTCATTGACACACAGGGTAACTGGGGAAATATTCTCACCGGTGACGGTGCGGCAGCACCCCGTTATATAGAGGCCCGTTTGACGAAGTTTGCACTTGAAGTATTGTTTAATGCGAAGACAACAGAATGGAAACCGTCGTACGACGGCCGAAACAAGGAGCCGGTAACACTCCCTGCCAAGTTCCCACTGCTTTTGGCTCAGGGTGCCGAAGGAATTGCCGTGGGGTTATCATCTAAGATATTACCTCATAACTTCAACGAATTATGTGATGCCGCTGTGGCTTATCTGGAAGAGAAATCATTCAGACTCTATCCGGATTTTCAAACAGGAGGATACATCGATGTGGAAAAATACAACGATGGTGAACGCGGCGGATCGGTGAAGGTGCGGGCTACCATCACCAAACTAGATAATAAAACGCTTATCATTAAAGATATTCCGTTTGGAAGAACCACGGCTAGCGTTGTAGACTCAATTCTTAAAGCGAACGATAAAGGAAAGATAAAAATCAAAAAGGTTGATGATATCACTGCACAAAATGTAGAAATACATGTTCAATTGGCACCTGGTGTCTCCTCGGATAAAACCATCGATGCATTGTATGCTTTCACCGACTGCGAGATCAGCATCTCTCCCAACTGTTGTGTCATCGATGATAACAAGCCTCATTTTTTAAAGGTCAGCGACGTGCTACGGGAGTCTGTCGACACGACTAAGCGGTGTCTTCGCCTTGAGCTGGAGATCGAAAAAAATGAAAAACAGGAGGCTTTGTTGTTTTCCTCACTAGAGAAAATATTCATTGAAGAGCGTATCTATAAAGACAAGGAATTTGAGAATGCGAAAAGCATGGATGTTGCCATCACCCATATCGACCATCGTCTGGAACCCTACAAGCCCGACTTTATTCGTGTGATCACACGTGATGATGTACTCAGGCTGATGGAGATCAAGATGGCACGAATCCTCAAATTCAATTCGGATAAATCGAACGAGACCATCGCCAGGCTACTGGAAGATATTGAAGAGATCGACCATCATCTCAATAACCTGGTAGATTACGTCATCTCCTGGTTTGTGATGTTGAAAGAGCGCTACGGCAAGAACTATCCCCGGAAGACGGAAATTCGCAGCTTCGAAAATATCGAAGCGGTGAAGGTGGCTGAGGCGAACGAAAAGCTCTATATAAACCGGGATGAGGGATTTATCGGTACCGGGATGAAAAAGGACGAATTTGTCTGCAACTGTTCCGATATTGATGATGTCATCGTTTTCTTCAAGGATGGAAAGTACAAGGTGGTGAAAGTGGCTGAGAAGATGTTCGTCGGGAAGGGTATCCTCTATGCCAGTGTGTTCAAGAAGAACGACAAACGTACCGTTTACAACGTCGTCTATCGTGATGGCAGAACATCGCCTCACTATATCAAACGCTTTTCGGTGACAAGTGTTACCCGGGACAAGGAATATGACCTGACAAAGGGCAAGACAGGTTCACGCATTGCATACTTCAGCTCTAACCCCAACGGTGAAGCCGAAACGATCAAGGTGATCCTGAAACCGAAACCGCGCCTTCGTATTTTGCAGTTCGAGAAAGACTTCAGTGAAGTGGAGATTAAAGGGCGCAGTGCAATGGGTAACATTCTCACCAAGGCAGAAATACATCGTATACAACTGAAACACAAAGGACTCTCCACTCTTGGCGGACGTAAGGTGTGGTTTGATCCTGATGTCCTCAGACTCAACTATGAGGGTGGAGGTGTCTTCCTGGGTGAATTCCAGGGTGATGATAAGATTCTCGTAATAACAAAAAATGGTGATTTCCACATCTGTAATTTTGATCTATCAAACCATTTCCCTGTCAATATTGACCGTATTGAAAAGTATGTGGAAGGGAAGGTGTGGTCTGCCGCATTGTTTGATGCCGATCAGGGGTATACCTACCTGAAACGGTTCCCGCTTGAAGCATCGGAAAAACCACTTAGTTTCATTGGTGATAACACCGATTCACAACTATTTTTGCTTACCGATGTAGTATATCCGAGAGTAAAAGTTATCTTTGGGGGCAATGACGATTATCGCGAGCCACTGGAGATTGATGTAGAAGAATTTATCGGCATTAAGAGTTATAAAGCGAAAGGTAAGCGTATAGCCAATTTCGAAGTGAAAATGGTGGAAGAGCTTGAACCGGTACGATTGCCTGAACCCGAGCCGGAGCCGGAGGAATCAATCAAGGTGGAGATTGACGAGGAGAATGGTGATAGCCAACTCTCTGACTCTGATTTGCGCGATGAAATTACAGGGCAAATGAAATTGTTTGAATAAATGGTTGAATCAGAATAAATGGTGTATCCCCCAGGAATAGTAAATACCCAATATTCAATGAGAAGGATAACGATACTGGCGTGTGTATGGTTCTGTTCTTTCAGTATGCTTTTTTCGCAGGAGAGTGACTCTGCGTTTGTGGAAACGTTTAATCAATCAACACTTTTGGGGGTGGGTAAAGCTTTTCTGTCTGACAGTTATCTCTCACCCCTCACTTATAGTGGTGTGAGCATGACATTGATGCATGACCGTATAAAAGGATCACCTCATTTAAACGGAAATATGCTTTTACAGCAACAATTTCAGATCCAGACAGCCATCACAAAAAACCCTACCGCTTCCGCATCGGAGTATTACGGAGATATCAATTATCACCTGAACGGTTTTTATCCCTTATTGCGTACGACAAATTTCAGATTATTCGGTGGTGGTGGGTTCGATGCATCACTGGGCGGTATTTATAATGTACGTAATTCCAATAATCCCGGATCACTTAAAACATCTGTGAACCTCCATCTGGCGGCAATGGCACTCTATAACTGGAAAGCTATAACCCTTCGGTGGCAACTCTCCACTCCCTTCGCAGGTGTTTTTTTCTCACCTGAGTATGGTCACTCATATTACGAGATATTCACATTAGGGAATAATAAGGGAACCGTTCATTTTGGCTCATTCCATAATCAGCTGGCATTACGTAATTATTTCACCGTGGATGTACCGCTTAACAGGATCACTTTGCGTGCAGGCTACCTGGGAGGTTATTACAGGACAGATGTGAATCAGCTTAGCACGAAAATTGTTTCTCATCAGTTCATGTTTGGACTGGCAGCGGAATCGATCAATTTCGGCGGCAAAAGAGCACGTCGTACCCCATCAATAAAAAGTATCTATTATTAATGGTCTGATAAGCAGAAGATAGATGCTTTTCCATCACATTATGAATATATTATACATATTTTATGCAATTTAATTTTGACGAGAATATAGACAGAACCAACAGCGACTGTGTGAAGCTGGAGCGATTGAAACCCTATTTCGGTCGTGAGGACCTCATTCCCTTATGGGTAGCCGATATGGATTTCAAGTCTCCTCCTGCTGTTATTGAAGCTTTAAAGCAACGCGTGGAGCATGGTCTCTTTGGCTATACAATCGCTCCGGATGCCTGGTATCAATCAATTATCAATTGGTTACATAAACGGTACAAGTGGGAAGTGAATAAGAGAGAGATTAATTTTGTACCCGGTGTGGTGAAGGGATTTGCCTTTGCGATTGACGTCTTTACTGAAAAGGGTGATAAGATCATCATTCAACCACCTGTATATCATCCTTTCAGACTTGTGACGGAGTCTCTCGGGAGAGAGGTGGTTAATAATCCGCTTCTCCTCGAGGAGGGTCAGTACAGGATGGATTTTGCCGGGTTGAGGGACCTCATTGCGAAAAATAATTGCAAGATGCTCATTCTATGCAACCCTCACAATCCCGGCGGAAGGGTGTGGACTGCCGAAGAACTGAGAGAACTGGCAGAAATTTGTCACGAAAATGAGATCATGGTCGTCTCCGATGAGATCCATTCAGATCTTGCATTACCCGGGTATAGCCATACTCCTTTTGCCACTGTTTCGCCCGAAGCAGAGAAGATCAGCCTTACGCTGATGGCACCCAGCAAAACCTTTAATATTGCAGGTATAGTCAGCTCTTTCGCAGTGATACCCAACAAAGTTATCAGAGAAAAATACCTCGCATACCTGGAACCACGAGAGCTTACACAAGGTACCCTCTTCGCTTATACCGCCACAACGGCAGCATACGATAAATGTGATGAATGGCTTTCTGAAATGATTGAATATGTGCAGGGTAACATAGATTATGTAAACAATTACTTGAAAGAGAATCTGCCCCAGATAAAAGCCATGCTACCGGAAGCCTCCTTCCTGATTTGGCTCGATTGCAGGGAGTTGAACTTGTCTCATGCTGAGCTGGTGAAGTTCTTTGTAGAGAAAGCAAATCTGGCACTGAATGACGGAACAATGTTTGGTCACGGGGGCGAGGGATTTATGCGTCTCAATGTGGGTACCTCACGAAAGGTGCTGGAGCAGGCTCTTAATAATATAAAAAAAGTGATTCAAAAATAAACATCAGAGAGGGACAGTTGTTACAATTTTTGCCTCTTATAATATTTACATACTAAAGAATAAAGACAATGAAGATTTCAGAAAACAAATACGTCACTCTTTCTTACGATCTGAACGTAGGCGAAGGGGAAGAGCGCGAACTGATGGAACAGGCGACTGCCGAAAAGCCGCTGGAGTTCATATTTGGTACCAACTCAATGCTCGAAGCGTTTGAAAAACAGATCGAGGGCCTGGGGCAGGGAGATACCTTTTCATTTCAACTCACACCCGAGGAGGCTTATGGTGATTATGACGAATCCAAAATAATCGAATTGCCAAAGAACATTTTCGAGATTGATGGTAAAATCGACGATCAGGTGCTTTTTGAAGGAAATACAGTGCCCATGATGGATTCATCCGGTAACCGGCTGACAGGCTCTGTGATGTCCATAGCCGAGGATGTGGTGACGATGGATTTCAATCATCCGCTGGCAGGTGAAACAATGCATTTTGAAGGATCGGTGACAGCTGTACGTGAGGCATCGGCAGAAGAGATTGCTGCCCTTTTCTCCGGTGGTGGCTGTGGTTGTGGATCCGGTGGATGTGGCTCTTGCGGCGACGGAAGTGATGAGGGTGGTTGCGGTTCGGAGTCAGGTGGTTGTGGTTCAGGCTGCAGTTGCTGATAAAATGAATGAAGATCACAAACCAGATTACCTTAATCCGATTTGTGATTTTTTTTACTGTTAAATTGAGGTACAAGGTGAAATGAATACATTCGGAACTATTTTCAGGTTAACAACGTTCGGAGAATCACACGGTGAGGCCGTGGGAGGAGTGATTGACGGCTGTCCTCCCGGATTGGAAATTGACATGGAGTTTATCCAGTCGGAGCTCGACAGGCGTCGTCCCGGTCAGTCACGCATCACCACACCACGCAAGGAGTCGGACAGGGTGCAGTTTCTCTCGGGACTGTTTGAGGGAAGGAGTACAGGTGCACCCATCGGTTTTATGGTGAGCAACGAGAACCAGCAGTCATCGGACTATGATCATCTGAAAGAGGTCTTCAGACCTTCCCATGCCGATTTCACCTATCAACAGAAGTATGGAATCCGTGATCACAGGGGTGGTGGTCGTTCCTCTGCCCGCGAGACGCTATCACGTGTAGTGGGTGGTGCCGTTGCAAAGCTATGGCTCAGGCAGATGAATGTTGACATCATTGCATACAGCTCTCAGGTGGGCGAGATAGCGCTTGAACATGATTACACGAAATATGACCTCTCATTGATTGAAGAGACACCCGTGCGCTGTCCCGATCCGGAGAAAGCGGAAGAGATGATCAAGCTTATCAATGAAGTACGCTATCAGGGTGATACCATCGGTGGGATCATCACCTGCGTGATCAAAGGGGTGCCCGTGGGATTGGGCGAACCGGTGTTCGGCAAGCTGCACGCTGCCCTGGG
This sequence comes from Proteiniphilum sp., assembly GCA_015478855.1. Taxonomy (GTDB): domain Bacteria; phylum Bacteroidota; class Bacteroidia; order Bacteroidales; family Dysgonomonadaceae; genus Proteiniphilum. The sequence goes on along the minus strand of JADMKJ010000057.1, from coordinate 13,639 downwards.
ATCGGCGATGCTTGGCATCAACGCGGTGAAAGGGTTTGAGTACGGAACAGGCTTCAACGTCAGCCAGCGCGGTTCTGAGGTGAACGATGTCTTTTACAACGACAAGGGTATCATCAGCACCCGCACCAACCGCTCGGGTGGTATACAGGCCGGCATCTCCAACGGTCAGGATATCTACTTCCGCGTGGCTTTCAAACCTGTCTCTACCATCCTGACAGAGCAGCAGACGGTGGATGTTGAGGGGAATGATACCACCATCAAAGCCAGGGGAAGACATGATCCCTGTGTGTTGCCGCGTGCTGTTCCCATCGTAGAGGCGATGGCTGCCATGACCATCATGGATTCCTTTCTGATCGCCAGAGCGAAGCAATAACAGCGAAAGTGAAGAGTTTCAGTGCATCCTTCACCTGTGCCCTGTTAAACTATTTCATCCTAAAACCATCCAAGCAATATCCAATAATATTAAAAAAGAAAAATTATGAAAAAGGTAATTGCTTCCCTCTCGTTAATAATGATATCGATCGTGATGTTTGCACAGGCTGACTATTCACTTTTTACAAGAGATATCAGAAGTTACACCGATAATTACACCGATGATCAGGTCATCGGGTTATACGAAAATCAGTATGCGTTACCCCGCAACAAGCTGCTGCAGCTTTTCAGCGGTTTCGGCCTTGACTGGGGTAATGTCTCCCTGGGATTGGAACTGAGCAATTACCTCGGTGTGCCGGTGGGTGATATACTCGGTGTCTACCGTGAAAATCCTGAAGGAAACGGATGGGGTGTGATGGCACAGCGTTACGGGATCAAACCCGGTTCTGCTGAATTTCACCGGATGAAAGCGATGATGGGTAAAAGAAACCGTAACTGGAACGACATCTTTGATGATTACGGCAGAACCCGAAACCCGGCTGTAGCGCGACGCAACCGCCTTCCAATCAATGAAGGGCTGATCAGACTCGATCGCATGTCGTCAAAAGAGATGAAACAGATCAACAAAGAGATTGAAAAGCGGAACAGGCAGATCTACAAACAAGAGAAGAAGATGATGAAAGAGTGGGAGAAAGAGAATAAAAAAATCCGTAAACAGACTGAGAAGATGCGCAAAGAACAGGGTAAAAAGATGAAAAAGAACGGTAAATGGTAATGGGCAAACCCTGATCAGATGAAATCAATCTATATAACAATATTACTGTTTTTGGCTGCCGGAGTGATCTCTGCGCAGCCAAAAGCGCTTTTTACCCCCGGGGATCAGACGCTGTTCAACGATTATCTCTCCTATATCGAACCCTATAAGGAACTGCCTCTGGACAGTCTCCTGGAGAAAACAGCCATATTTTTCCTTGAGAAGCCCTATGTGGCCCACACGCTCGAAGTGACAGAGGAAGAGAGAGTGGTGGTGAACCTGCGTGCGTTCGATTGTACCACCTTCGTGGAGACGGTGATCGCTCTGACGAACACAGCAAGGCAGGAAAAGCCGGCGTTCGGTTTCTTCCTGGATCAGTTACAGAAAATACGCTATCGGGAGGGTCAGGTGCAGGGATATGCATCGCGGCTGCATTATACCTCCGACTGGGTTGGTGAGAACGAACGGAAAGGTCTTGTGACAAATATCTCCCACCTGTTGGGTGGAGTGAAAGAAGAGAAGCAGATTCATTTTATGACCTCTCACCGGGATGCATACAAACAGTTGAAAAGCGATGATCAAACACTGAAGGAGATTCTCACCATGGAGAATGAGATCAACCTGAGAGAAGGGTTTTATTATCTCCCAAAAGCAGACATCGCAGTCATTACAGAACGGATACCTCATATGGCGATGATCGCTTTTACCACGAGCATCGATGGATTGGATGTCACCCATATGGGATTCTCCTTCAGGCAGGATGGCAGACTCACCTTTATCCATGCCTCGAGTGCGAAGAACAGGGTTGTTATTGACGAGAAAAGTCTGAGCGACTATTGTGCGGCACAAAAGAGTTGCAGCGGCATTATCGTTGCAGCAATAAATTGATCTTTATTGAATGTTCAATTATTATCGTAAGCAGGCTTATCTCTTACTCGAACAGATCATCCACTTTTTTTGTTTTCTTCTCCCTTCTTTTCTCCCTGAGAAACCAGAAATCGAGTTTTTTAAAAGTGGTATTGATAATAATCACCAGTATCGTAGCTGCTCCCAGTTCCCAGTAAAAGCCAAAAGCTGCCAGACAGCCCAGTGCGGCACTGCTCCAGATGGTGGCAGCAGTGGTCAACCCCTGCACGTTGGGTCCCCGGTGTAATATTACCCCGGCACCAAGGAATCCAATCCCCGTGACAATCTGACCTACTACACGCGACGGATCGCCTGTTGTGGACTCTTCGAGCAGTCTGAGCGATACAAGTGCATAGATTGCGGCTCCCACCGCAACAAGCGTGTGTGTACGTAATCCTGCGCTTTTGTTGTTCGTTTCACGCTCAATGCCGACAGCTGCGCCTGCCACCGTTGCAGCGAGTATGCGTATGATAAATGTAAGTGGATCCATAATAAAAAAATTACAAACTTTTCTGCACAATTTTTTCTGCATTACGCACAAAGATATCCATTTTTCGTTTTTCTTCGCTACCCAACATCACATTTTCAGCGTTCCATGATGGTATCAGCTGATAGTTGATCCTTCCTCTCAACTGCTCTTTTCGTACCCATACAAATGAATAATCACACGATTCAATCACAACAGAGGAAGCATCATCTCTTTTGCTGATCACGATCTCTGCGAGCATCCCTCCGTCGGTATTGACTCTTTGTTGATTAGAGATGAAGTTACCCAGTGAGTAGTAGACGACACTCCTGATATCACCCTTTTCTTTCTCTATTGCGAGTGGTTGTATCACATGGGGATGATGACCGATCACGATCCTTACACCATGTTGCAGAAGGAGGGCGGCCATTTTTTTCTGCTGTAGTGAGGGTGTAGTGTGATACTCATCACCCCAGTGCATCTGTGCAATGATGATATCGGGCTTGTACAGTTGCGTGTGGATGATGTCTTTTTTGATTTGATTGCTGTCGATAAGATTCACGATGTTTGGTGGTTTCACTGCCAATCCGTTGGTGTCATACACATAATTGAGGAAAGCAATACGAATACCGTTGTTGATGATCATTAAGGGATAATAGAGATCCCGTGTTTCATCAGATTTAAAAGTGCCAGTGTGATTGATGCCGATTGAATCCAGAAAATCTATCGTTCGTTCCAGTCCTCTACTCCCGCGGTCGACAGCATGATTGTTCGCCTGGAAAAAAATGTCAAATCCGGCATTCTTCAATGCTACAGCAAATTCATCGGGAGAGCTGAAGGTGGGATATCCGCTATATGGCTTTCTGCCCAGTGTAGTCTCAAAATTCACCCCGGCAATATCGGCTGCCGCAATCCTTTCCTTCACCAGGTAAAAACAGGAGTCATACCGGTAACTGCCATCTTCTGTTCTGGCACTGCGTACCTGTGGCATATGCTGCATCGCATCACCGGCAAAAAGCAGTGATACGCGCTTCTCCTGGGATGTTGCAGGGGAGATGATCAGTATGAGTAAAATGAGTGGGACAAACGTGCGCATGATAGTTGAGATTATAATAAGTCCAAAGGTCGCAAAAAATGATGCATCGCATCATATATTCACGACTGACCATCAACCACCATCCTCAATGCTACAACGTAAATGTATAAACCTATTCTTCTATGAGTATTGATTTTTCACCTTCTCCTTTATTTCACTTGCCGGAGGTACGTTTGCAGGCATGGGTTGAAGAACAGAATGATAGAGGTCAGGGTCTTTGAGCACTTCTACTGCTTTATCGAATACTTTATCGCCGGAAAGCTGATGAATAAGTACACCTTTCTTGTAATAATAACGTTGTACTATTTCAGACTCAATCATACTTCGAATATCCTCTTTAAATAATTCAAGATCACGATCAAGGTCGGGGTGTAGTTTATCCTCCAACGCCTTATATTCTTCCGATGCCACATCCATATACCCTTCAAACTCCATCATGCTTTTCAATTGTGCCAATGTGCGTTCGCTGAACTGATCATACTTGAAATCCTTCGATCCCACGAACAGTTTGAACGCATCATAATCTGTATCAGACAGGCGAAACTTATCAGGTGTGGTGATGGAACGGTGTTGTTGTGCCCATTCAGTGACATAATCGAAAATGATGTTATCCGCCATCAGGTAGTAGCCGATGGTGCCTCCTCTGTTTTGCGGGAGGGTAATGTCGGGTGTGATACCGCCACCATCACGCACTTCACGTCCATTTCTGGTTTTGAACAGGTTGGTGAGTGAATCGGGTACACGGGCCACACTCCCATCCGGATTGCGGTGTGAGTAGTCGAGTGCCTGAATACAGCGTCCGCTGGGGATGTAATATTTGGATGTGGTAATTTTTATGTTTCCTCCGTAGGGAAGATCACGGGGTGTCTGCACCAGTCCCTTGCCGAAGGAGCGGTTGCCGACGATCACGGCACGATCGAGATCCTGCAGGCCACCTGCTACAATCTCAGAAGCAGAAGCTGAGCCGGTATCAATAAGTACCACGATGGGTATGATCTCATCAAGAGGTTGATTTTGCGTATGATAGGAGCGGTCCCACTGTTTTACTTTTCCTTTTGTGGAGACAATCTCTTCCCCTTTGGGGACGAACAGGTTCACCACGTTGACCGCTTCATCGAGAATGCCTCCGCCGTTGCCGCGCAGGTCCATGATAAGGGATGTAGCTCCTCTTTTCTTGAGCTCAACAATGGTTTCCTTCACCCTGACGGAGCTGTTGGTAGTGAAGCTGCCGAAATGGAAATAGCCGATGTTCTCTTCTATCATGTCGGCATAGGTGATCGGATCCATCTCAATCTTTTCACGTTCAAAGGTTAATTTCCGTACTTTCTTTTCTCCGGGACGTTGTATGATCATGTTGATCACCGTCCCCGGAATACCTTTCAGCTTGTCGCTCACCTGTTTAACGGTGGCTTTGCGCATATTCTCCCCATCTATCTCAAGGATCGCATCACCTGCTTTCAGCCCTGCTTTGTCAGCAGGCAGTCCTTCGTAAGGTTCATTGATGATCACCTGTCCATCCTTGTAGGAGATGATCGCGCCGATGCCGGCATATTCACCAGTTGTAAGGAACTGAAGATCACCCATATTCTCTTCAGAATAATATTCAGTGTAGGGATCGAGCCGGGTAAGCATATTGTTGATGGTTCCCTGTACAAGGTTGTTTACCTCTACACTGTCTACATAAAACATATCCAGCTCACGAAGCAGTGAATTGAAGATATCGATATTTTTGTTGATGTCATAATAACGCTGATTTTTGTCCTCAGCGGGTGTTTGTGCCACAGCATGCATCGCACTGATTGTGACCAGTAGTAGAAGTATACTTTTTCTCATATTTATTTTTGATACAATATTTTAATCATCTCTAGCAGCTGGAGCCGCTGCCATGCTTATCTCAGACAAAGAAACAAATTTTTTGCGAAAATGTCTCTTTCTTTTCGTTATATGTTCATAAATATCATGTGTCAAGCGGAATATATTTTTATCTTTGCATTCAAAAAAAGATTGTAAGGTGATGCGCACACTTTTCCGCTATATGCTCCTTCCTTTTGTGGTCGGGTTAATTATCTTTGCCGGTACCTGTCTGATAGGACCTGCAAGTGTACCGGATATGCCCCGGGGTATACCATGGGACAAAGTGGTTCATTTTGGCATGTTCTTTCTTCTTTCCGCTGTATCGCTGTTCGATTACTATAAACTGCACGATGGCCATCCTTCGATTTTTCGGTGGGTGTTATGGGGTTTCATGATTCCCGTGATCTATGGTGGGGGCATTGAACTGCTTCAAAAGTTTATCTTCACATCGCGCAGTGCAGAGTGGGGTGACTGGATAGCTGATATCCTGGGCTCTCTTACAGCACTCATCATTGCAATTATTTACCTGCAAAAAGGGAATAAATAAAGAAAAAATATATCTTTGTAATAGATTGATGCAGTATGTTTAAATATTACTTCTTTTGTTTTATCGCTCTCGGCTTTGTGGTTGCATGCAATAGTACCTCCGGAAAAAATCAGGACAGCACCGGCACAGGTGAGATGGATAGCCTCCGGGTAGCACAAGCAATGCCTGAAAGCAGCAATTACCAGTTTTTGGTGAAAGTGGGGGATATAGCACCCGATTTTGAGATGCAGCTACCCGAAGGAGGGAGTATGTCTCTCTCTTCCCTTCGTGGCAAGGTGGTGATGCTTCAGTTTACTGCCAGCTGGTGCGGCGTATGCCGTAAGGAGATGCCATTCATTGAGTCACGTATATGGCAGCGTCATAAAGATCATCCGGCCTTCGCTCTATACGGTATAGACAGGGAAGAGCCGGCAGAAAAAATTGATGAACTTAGAAAGGCAACGAACGTTACCTACCCGATAGGGCTGGATCCCGATGCTGGCATCTTCGGGTTATATGCCGAGGAGACAGCCGGGATTACGCGTAATGTGATCATTGACAGAGATGGTAAGATTGTGATGCTGACCCGTCTGTTTGAAGAGGAAGAGTTTAACCGCATGGTGGAGACAATTGATCAGTTACTCCTTAATTAAATAAAAATAATGCCTTATGAAGTACGAAGATTTAAAAATTCTTGATGAATTAAAAGTGAAAGGAAGTATTACCGAAGAGGAATACCAGCGTGAGAAAGCAAAGATCCTGAATGAAGAGGAGAGATCATCAGCCTACGCAAGCAAGACGCCGTTGTATGGATTAAATGAAAGCACCTACCTGATGCTGATGCATCTTTCACAATTCGCCGGTTTCTTGATTCCATTTGCCGGATTCATTGTGCCCATAATCATGTGGATCACAAATAAAGAAACCCATGCCGGAGTTGACATGCACGGCAAAAATATTGTAAATTTCATGATTAGTTATACGATTTATGCAGCTGTATTATGTATCACCATCATTGGGATACCTGTGGCAATCATCTTAGGTATACTCTATCTCCTATTTGTTGTGTTGGCCTCAATAAAGGCCAGCAATGGTGAATACTGGAAATATCCGCTCTCGATACAATTTATTAAATAATGATTCAGGAACAGTTAGTTAATTATTCGAACGTACAATTGAATCGCGATGAGAATATCATCCTGCGAAATGTGAACCTTACAGTAAACCGGGGTGATTTCCTTTATATCATCGGGAAGGTGGGGTCCGGGAAGAGTACACTGTTGAAAAGCATGTATGCAGAACTCCCCATTGTGGGAGGAAGTGCACGTGTGTTTGATTATGAGCTGGGCATGATAAAGCACAGACTGGTACCTTTCCTGCGCAGGAAGATAGGGATTGTTTTTCAGGATTTCCAACTGTTGATTGATCGTACGGTGGAGAAAAACCTTGAGTTTGTGCTCAGGGCCACAGGCTGGAAAAACAAAAGAGAGATCAGGGACCGGATCAATGAGGTGCTTGTGCAGGTGGGCATGCAGAACAAAACCTACAAGATGCCCCACGAGCTGTCGGGTGGGGAGCAGCAGCGTGTGGTGATCGCACGCGCCCTGCTTAATTCGCCGGCACTCATCCTGGCTGATGAACCTACGGGTAATCTCGATCCTGAAACCGGGAGTCAGATCGTGTCACTGTTACAGCAGATCTCAGAAAACGGCACCGCCGTAATCATGTCTACTCACAACTACTCCATCGTGCAGGCATTTCCGGGTAAGATCATGCGTTGTGACAATATGGAACTGGAGGAGATGCACAGTTAAAGCAAATCCCTCCCTTCCAACCCTGCAACACGCTATTTTTTCGCTGCATCCGCCACTTCTATCTTTTTTTTTGTACCTTTGCACCTTTAAAAAATTCAACTATATAAACTGTTCATGATCGTGGCTGATACAAAGTATATTTTTGTTACGGGCGGTGTCGTTTCCTCATTAGGAAAGGGAATCATTGCGTCGTCACTCGGTAAATTGCTGCAGGCAAGGGGATATAAGGTGACTATCCAGAAGTTCGATCCATATATCAATGTGGATCCCGGAACACTGAACCCGTACGAGCATGGAGAATGTTATGTGACTGTTGACGGTCACGAAGCTGATCTGGATTTAGGCCACTACGAGCGCTTCCTCAATATACAGACTACCAAAGATAACAACATCACTACAGGTCGCATCTATCAGAATGTGATTCAGAAGGAACGACGGGGTGATTATCTGGGCAAAACAGTGCAGGTGATTCCCCATATTACCGATGAGATCAAACGGAATGTGAAGTCGCTCGGTGTGAAGAAAAAGTTTGATTTCGTCATCACTGAGATTGGTGGTACGGTCGGTGATATTGAATCAACCCCCTTCCTGGAGGCTGTCCGTCAACTTCGCTGGGAATTGGGGAAAAACTGCTTCTGCCTGCATCTTACCTACGTGCCCTATATTGCCGCTGCAGGCGAGATGAAGACAAAACCCACACAGCATTCCGTAAAAGAGTTACAGTCGCTGGGTATACAGCCAGACATGCTTGTGCTGCGTACAGAGCGGAAGCTGAAAAAGGATATACTGGATAAGGTAGCCCTCTTTTGCAACGTGGAGCAGGGAGCCGTGATGCAATCCATAGATGTCTCCACCATCTATGAGGTGCCGGTGATGATGGAGAAGCAGGGGATGGATGAGATCGTGCTACGCAAGATGAACATGCCGCTGGGTGGAAGCCCCGATCTGGAGAGCTGGAAAGTCTTTCTTCAGCAGCGCAAGGATGCGAAGAAGGAGGTGCATATTAAGCTTATAGGCAAATATGCTGAGCTGCCTGACGCCTATAAATCAATCAATGAATCACTCTCTCAGGCAGCCATCTACAACGACAGGAAACTGGTGCTGGATGTCTGTCATTCCGAAAAAATCACTGAGGAGAATGTGAAGGAGACACTGGGTAATGCCGATGGTATCGTGATTGCTCCTGGTTTTGGACAACGGGGTATTGAGGGGAAGTTCATCTCATTGAAGTATGCCAGGGAAAATGATGTACCCACTTTCGGCATATGTCTGGGAATGCAATGTATGGTAATCGAGTATGCCCGTTCTGTATTGGAGCTGACAGATGCCAACTCAACCGAGATGGATGCGATGACATCTCACAAAGTGATTGACCTGATGGAAGCACAAAAGCACATCACCAATATGGGTGCATCCATGCGCCTGGGTGCGTATGATTGTGTGCTGAAAAAAGGATCTCTTGCTTTTAAGGCATACGGCAAAACAAAAATTGAGGAACGTCACCGTCATCGTTTTGAGTTCAACAATCAATACAAAGATCAGTTTGAGACGGCCGGGATGAAATGTACCGGAACAAATCCCGATTCAGACCTGGTGGAGGTGGTTGAAGTGCCACACCTCAGGTGGTATCTGGGTACGCAGTTTCATCCTGAATACAACAGCACCGTGATCTCGCCAAACCCGTTGTTCATGAGTTTTATGAAAGCGGCTGCGGCCATGAGTGAAGAGAATAGAAAATAAATATTTAAAGCGTTTATCACTGTATGCTGATGGCTGCAGACTATAGAAAATGGATAAAAATACAATCATAGGATTACTTCTGATAACAGCGATTATCATTGGTTTTTCGATATACAACAGACCTTCATCAGAACAGTTGGAGGTACAGAGACGTACGCGTGATTCAATCCAGCTGGTTGAACAACAGAGAGCTGCACTTGTAGAGGAGCGTAATGCCGTTGATACCGGTACAACTGAGTTCGAGCAGGGTAGTAATGTGTCCGATTTCTTCGGTGGCAGCCAGCCAATGCAGGCAGCAGCCGTTGACACGACAGCATTTGCTGAAACAGTAACTCCTGATTCACCTGGTACACCACTGCCTGTCACCTCTTCTGAAGGGACGGTTGTACTTGAAAATGAAAAGGTGCGCCTTGAGTTGAGTACGCTTGGTGGAAATATCAAAAGTGTACAGCTGAAAGAATACCTGCGATATACCGGTGATAGTCTCTATCTGTATGAAGGTGACGAAGCGCGGTTTAACCTGGATCTTTTCAACCGCAACAGTGTCCGCCTGTCCACCGAGGGAGAGGTCTTCACCCCTATTGTCAGTGCTGATGGGCATACGGTCACCATGCGTTTGCAGAGCTCACCGGAACAATATATCGACTTTGTCTATTCACTCCCTGCCGATGAGTATATGATGGATTTTGATATCCGTCTTGTGGGTATGCGCAATGGCCTCCATCCTGAGAGCCTGACGAACTTCAAGATGAACTGGGAACAGAAAGTGCGTCAGCAGGAAAAGGGGAGGACGTTTGAAAATCGTTATTCACGTATTCACTACAAGTATGACCGTCAGGATGTACAGAAGTTGAGTGAATCGAAGAACGACCGCAAAGAGCTTTCTGACCCATTGAAATGGTTCGCTTTCAAGGATCAGTACTTCTCTGCCGTTGTTATTGGTAAACAGCCTTTCAGCAACACCATACTCTCTTCCGAGGTACTTGATGAAAGTAATTATACGAAAGAGTACAAGGCTGAGGTATGGGTGCCGGGGGTGGTGAGTGCCGAAAGTGATCTGATTACTGCCGGCTTCAACTACTATTTCGGTCCGGTGCACTACAACACGCTGAAAGCCTATGATAAGGAGGTGAGCGACAGCTCACAGAAGCTGCAACTGCAGGAGATCGTCTACCTGGGTTACAAATGGTTGAGCTGGGTGAACAAATGGTTCGCTATCCCGGTGTTCAACTTCTTCCTCTCTCTCAACTGGGGTATGGGATTGATTATTCTCATTCTCACGCTGATGGTAAAGATCGTGATCTCACCACTTACCTACAAATCCTACATCTCATCGGCCAAGATGAGAGTCCTTCGTCCGCAGATTCAGGAGTTGGAGAAGAAATATCCGGGTAAGGATAAGGATATGATGATGAAACGCCAGCAGGCAACGATGGAGCTGTATAACAAGGTGGGTGTGAGCCCAATGAGCGGCTGCCTGCCGATGGTGATACAGATGCCAGTGTTGCTGGCACTCTTCTTCTTTTTCCCGTCGGCCATCGAGTTACGTCAGCAGGGCTTCCTTTGGGCAGATGATCTCTCAACATACGATTCTCTGATATCCTGGAGCGGCAATATACCCATCATCACCAAGTATCTGGGAAACCACATCAGTCTCTTCTGTCTGCTGATGACCGGTGTAAACGTGATCTACACGAAGTACAACATGACAACGATGGATACAGGTCAACAGACGATGCCTGGTATGAAACATATGCCTATCTTTATGTCGATCTTCATGTTCTTCTTCCTGAATTCCTATCCTGCCGGACTGAACTACTACTACTTCCTTTCCACGTTATATACCATCGTGCTTACGATGATCATGAAACAGGTGATCAACGAGGATAAGATCCTTCTTCAACTGGAAAAGAACAAGAAAAAGCCGAAAAAGAAATCAGGGTTCATGTCTCGTCTTGCCGAAGCACAAAAACTGCAGGAGAAGCAGGCACGTGAGAAGGCAAAAGAGAATGCCAAACGCAATTATAGAAAATAATCAACCCTGTTTAATGAATTATGTAGAAAGCCCGGAAGCGTTCACGCTCCCGGGCCTTTTCATGATGCAGATCAGCTGTTCTTTCAGTTCATCACAGCCTACTGTCGAGCCTCTATGGCTTCCGTTTGTTTTCCGGTGTGCAGGGTTGCCAGGATCTCTCTGAATTGTGTGGTGGTGGCTGATATGCCCCTGAGTAAGAAAACAGTCCGTTGGGAATGTAGAGAATAACTACAGGAACAGAATTTAAAGAGAGATTAGTTGAAAAGGTGAACATATTTTTTCGATATTTGTTTAACCTACTGTAGATGGTATTGTTTATGCTATATCCATAAAAGTATATAGCTGTCCAAAAAATGAAACAGACCTTTTTGGTAATATTTTTATTTGTGTGTTAAATAGATAAAATGTTTATTTATGAGTGATGACAAAAAAGTACTTGAGTACGACGAAGATGATTCTCTGAAATTTATCCAGGAAAACCTGCCGGAAGAGATGCATAATGAGTTTTCAGACGATGAAATCAATTACATCGTAGATTTAATCTATGAGTTCTACGAAGAAAAGGGTTTTCTGGATGAGAATGATGACACTGAGATTGAGATTGATGAGGATGAATTGTTGGAATTCATCATCAGGAATGCCCGTAAAGATGCGATCAGGGAGTTCACTGATGAGCAGATCGAGGCAATCGTTGCCGGGGAGCTGGCTTATTGCGATACACTGAATCTCTTCGATTGATAAGACAGACAACGAATCAACCAAAATAAAAAATTATTAATTTAAAATTAAACTGACTATGAAACGATTTTCAAAATTATTCACTATCGCAATATTGGGTAGTGCGCTGGTATTTTCAAGCTGTGGTTTAAACAGAACCGTAAAAGGCGGCGGTATAGGTGCCGGCGCAGGTGCTGCTGTAGGTGCAGGTGTAGGTGCAATTGCCGGTGGCGGCAAAGGTGCAGCCATAGGTGCCGGGATTGGTGCTGTACTGGGTGGCACTGCAGGAGCCATCATCGGAAATAAGATGGATAAGCAGGCAGCTGAGCTGGAACAGATAGAAGGTGCTCAGGTAGAGAAAGTAAACGCAGGTGAAGCCATCAAGGTGACTTTTGAATCAGGTATACTGTTCGCAACAAACTCAAGCACATTGAACACCGCTTCACGTGCTTCTCTTGACAAATTTGCCACATCACTTCAGAACAATCCTGATACAGATGTAAGAATCTACGGTCATACTGACAGTACAGGTAGTGATGCCATCAACAATCCGTTGTCACAACGACGTGCCGAATCGGTATACAACTATCTTCTTGCTAAAGGTGTTTCCGGTGCCCGTATCGCATCTGATGGCTACGGCTCAGCACAACCCATAGCAGACAACAGCACTGTTCAGGGTAGGGCTCAGAACCGCCGTGTGGAAGTCTTTATTCTTCCAAATGCCAAGATGATTCAGGAAGCCAAGGAACAGGCACAATAATCTTTTAACTTATTGTATGACAATATAAAATCGCGTTGCCTGTGTGGTGACGCGATTTTACTTTTTATCAAAAAAAATGGCTGAAGATTTAACAATTCCAAAAGAGGGATCAAAAGAAGAGATGTACGAATCGTTGTACCCTCAACTAAAAGCGCTGACAGAAGATGAACCTGATCTGATCGCCAACATGGCGAATATTGCATCTGCACTGAAAGAGGCATTCGGTTTTTTCTGGGTTGGTTTTTACAGGGTGGTGGGTGATCAGCTGGTGCTCGGCCCTTTTCAGGGGCCGGTTGCCTGTACGCGCATTACATTTGGTAGAGGTGTGTGCGGAAAAGCATGGAAAGAAAAACAGACTGTTATCGTCCCTGACGTGGATCTCTTCCCCGGACATATTGCCTGCAGCTCCCTCTCCCGGTCGGAGATTGTGATCCCGGTATTGAATGATGGAGATGTGCGGGCAGTGCTGGATGTGGACAGTGACGTGGTGAACAGTTTTAACGAGGTGGATGCCCTTTATCTTGAGAAAATCGCTTCTTTGTTAAAATTCTAGCTCTATTTTTTTTGAAATAACAAAACTTAAGGTTATCTTTGTAGCC
>JADMKJ010000056.1:26653-28950 GCA_015478855.1 Proteiniphilum sp. | reverse complement strand
ATTTGGGATGTGGGAGTTGGGATGTGGGATGTGGGATTTGGGATTTGGGATGTGGAATTTGGGATGTGGGATGTGGGATGTGAGAGTTGTGATGTGGGAATTGGGATTTGGGATGTGTGATGTGGGATGTGGGATGTGAAAAAATAAAAGCTGAACGCTTGGGATTGGGATTTTAGTTTTAAAAATGTGATAAGTTTTGATTCGGAGAATTTGATAGGATCAGCTAATTAAAAAAATATATGCAAAATTTAGTAGCTATAGTAGGACGTCCCAACGTTGGGAAATCCACATTGTTTAACCGATTGACACAAAGCCGTCAGGCAATTGTCACAGAGTCTGCCGGAACAACACGCGATCGTCTGTACGGTAAAGTGATTTGGAACGGACAGGAATTTTCACTTGTTGATACCGGAGGGTGGGTTGTCAATTCCGATGATGTCATGGAGGAGGAGATTAACAGACAGGTACGTATTGCCATCGAAGAGGCAGATGTGATTCTGTTCGTGGTGGATGTAATGAATGGTTTGACCGATCTGGATTCAAGCGTCGCTCAGATGTTACGTAAATCTGGTAAACAGGTGGTTGTGATTTCCAACAAATCGGATAATTTCAACCTTGGACATCAATCCGCCGAGTTTTATTCTCTTGGCCTGGGCGACCCCTTCAGTGTATCGGCCATCAATGGTTCCGGAACCGGAGATATGCTCGATCGTATCATCTCACTGTTCTCAAAGGAGAGTGAGGAAGAGGTGCTGGAAGATATCCCCAAATATGCCATTGTGGGACGTCCCAATGCGGGGAAATCATCTATCATTAATGCACTCCTGGGGGAGGAAAGAACAATCGTTACCGATATTGCCGGTACTACCCGTGATTCCATCTACATGCGTTACAACCAGTTCGGCATGGATTTTTATCTGATCGATACGGCCGGGATACGTAAAAGAGGAAAGGTGTCTGAAGATTTGGAGTACTTTTCGGTGATACGTTCGATCAAAGTGATTGAAAATGCTGATGTCTGCATTCTTATGCTTGATGCTACCCGGGGTATTGAAAGCCAGGATCTGAATATCTTTTCACTTATTCAGAAAAACCGCAAAGGACTGGTCGTGTTTGTCAATAAGTGGGACACGGTAGAAGCAAAGGATAACGTCGTGCTCAAAACGTTCGAGAATGCGATTCGCCAGCGACTGGCACCCTTCACAGATTTTCCCATTATTTTTGGTTCAGCAACGACAAAACAACGTATCCTCAAAGTAATGGACGTGGCGAAAGAGGTCTATACGAACAAAAAACGGAAAATTCCAACCAGTAAACTGAATGAAGTGTTGTTGCCTTTAATTGAAAGGACGCCCCCACCGGCAAATAAAGGAAAATATATTAAAATTAAGTATATTACACAATTGCCTAATACGCAGATACCCTCTTTTGCCTTTTTTTGTAATCTCCCGCAATGGATTAAAGAACCTTATAAACGCTTCATTGAAAACAGGATAAGAGAGAACTGGAACTTCACTGGTACACCCATCAACGTGTTCTTCAGGGAAAAATAAACATTTGAAGATGAACTGTATAAGTAAATCCTCACTTGCTTGTCGTTTGCTTTCAAACGATATGTGAACAATGACATCTGTTTTTTATATTAAATTAAATAAATAGTAAAAACCAATGAAATCACAAAAATAATGCGTTAATTTGTATTACTTTTGACATTATAGGTGGTTGATAAAACAGCTATCGTGTTATACTAATAAAATTTGAACAGCAACATCCCGGATCATATGTCCGGGCAAAACAAAGGGACTACTGATGAATACGAAAAACAATCCTGAAAACGACAAACTACCCGTTAACGAAGAAAATACTGATAATAGCCTGCAGCCTGAAATTGCGAAAAAGGAATCTTCGGTAGAACTCCCTCAGTCTGAACTTTCTTCTGATGAAAAATCTGTTGCTGATACAAATCTGTTGAACTCAGCTGCTGACGAAATAGTTCCCACAGAGGTTCCCACAGAAGAAGCTGCCGAAAAGCCCGATGAAGCACCTGTAGAAGGTCCGGTCGATGCACCGGCTGAGGTGTCGGAAGAAGCAACCGCAGATGGACCAGTTGAAGTACCCGCAGCACCTGTGGAAGAGCCGGTCGAAACGCCAGTAGATGTGCCAGCAGTTGTACCGGTTGAAACCCCCGCAGAAGCATCTGAAGAAGTAACTGAAGAGTCTCCTGCGGAGTTACCTGTCGAAGTGCCTGAAGATAAGCCAATCGAAGTGCCCGCAGAAGAGCCAGTTGAAGAGCCAGT
>JADMKJ010000056.1:0-26553 GCA_015478855.1 Proteiniphilum sp. | reverse complement strand
TGAGGATGATACTGAGGATGATACTGAAGATAGAGTGTCTAGCGAATCTGCTGTAACCATGCTCTCAATTGAAGAGATTGTACAGCACCTGCGAAAGCTGTTTGAATCTGAAAATCCGAAGCGTAAGGATGTAGATGAATATAAAAACCAATTCTACAGATCCTTGAGGAATGAGATTGAAGGACAAAAACAGAGTTACCTTTCAGATGGAGGTGAAGAGATTGATTTCATCGCAAATGAATCGGATATTTTTACCGAAGGAAAAGAGTTGCTTCAAAAAATTAAGGAGAAGAGGGCTGCAATACTTGCAAGAGAAGAAGTTGAAAAAGAGAAGAATGTAGCCAGAAAGCTGGCCATTATAGAACAGATAAGGTTACTGACAGAGAATCAGGGGCAGGAAGATTTCAATAAGAGCTATCAGGAATTTAAAGCACTTCAGCAGGAGTGGAACGAGATAAAGCTTGTTCCGCAGGCAAGAGTGAATGAATTGTGGAAATCCTATCAGCATTATGTGGAGATTTTCTATGATCTGGTACGTATCAATAATGAGTTCAGGGAATATGATTTCAAAAAGAACCTGGAACAAAAGACAGTGCTTTGTGAGGCAGCAGAGAGACTAGATGAAGAGCCGGATGTGATATCTGCTTTCCATCAGTTGCAGAACCTCCACCAGGAGTGGAGAGAGATCGGACCGGTTTCCAGGAAAGACAGGGAAGATATATGGAATCGATTCAAAGAAGCATCTACAAGTATCAATAAAAAATATCAATCCCATTTCGAGGATTTAAGAGGTAAGGAAGATGAAAACCTTGAATTGAAGACTGTTTTATGTGAGAGGCTGGAAGCAATTGACTACAGCCAGATCAATACCATTAAAGAGTGGAACAGTAAGGTGAAAGAGGTGCTTGAAATACAGACCGAATGGCGTCAGATAGGTTATGTCCCGAGAAAATGGAACACCAAAATCTACAAACGCTATCGTGCCGCTTGTGATCTCTTTTTCAAAACAAAAAACGATTTCTATAAATCCCTTCGCGGAGAGATGGAGGAAAACCTCAGGAAAAAGATTGTCCTCTGTGAGCGCGCTGAATTGATGAAGGAAAGTCAGGACTGGAAAAAGACAACCCAGGACATGATTGACATTCAGAAAGAATGGAAAAGTATAGGTATCGTTCCGCATAAATATGTAGATTCCATCTGGAAACGTTTTATTACCGCATGTGATTACTTCTTTGAACAGAAAAAGATGCATACCTCATCTCAGTATGAGGAAGAGAGCAAAAATCTGGAAGCCAAAAAAATGATCGTGGAGAAAATCAGTAAGCTCGATACAGCGCTCGGGGCAGAGGAGGCTTTAACACAGTTGCGTGAGTGGATGGATGAATGGTATGTGGTAGGTCATGTACCCTACAAACTGAAAGATCGTGTATACAGGGAGTTTTACGATGCCACCGAAGCACAATTCGACCGTTTGAATATTGATAAGGCCGACAGGAAACTGGAAAGCTTCAAGACCAATATATCAGATATCGCCAAGTCGGGGAATGCCAAGAATCAACTGCTCCGTGAGAGGGAAAGGCTGATGCGTCAGTACGATCGGATGAAAAGTGAATTGCAGACATACGAGAACAATATCGGATTCCTCTCCATCTCTTCTAAAAAAGGAAATCATCTGCTGGATGATATGAATCAGAAAATGGACAAGATTAAATCAGAGCTGCAGTTGATCGTTAAAAAGGTTGAAACGATTGATAAGGAACTATAATTATTCGATTCTTTGTTTTAAGTTTTTAAAGTAAGATTGAAGGAGAGGTTGTAATGAAAATTACAACCTCTCCCGGTTTGTAATGAATATCCTCCGGAACTGATTCCGCAAAAGTGTCTCTTCTGTTTATCGTGATTCCTATTCTCCAGCAAAAATTGTTTTCGCAGGATTCCATATATGAACTCCCCATATCTGTTTTAGTTTTTGTTAAAAAACTGGTGTTTTCTTTAACATACTATGCAGCAAAATTATAGCATTATCCGCATCAGATAATTGATGAAAAAATGTTATTATTTGAGACGAAACTGACATAAACTTCTGTCCGTAATCTGTTCCTTTGAATCGTGTATAAATGACACATTTTATGTAGAGAATTTTTTTTCCTGTATAAACTCTGAAAGACATCTACAGTTGAATTCGTACAATCCCGATTCTGTCAGTATTGAAAAATACACTAAATTTCCGTAGAGAAATCTCTATTGATATAAATGATTATAGGGAACATAAAAAGTCCTGTATACAATGAGCTATTGAATGTGTGTTAGAATATTATTAATAATATTTATTTTAAATTTTAGTTTATGAGAAACAAATCTTTATTCATCCGGAGAGTATGGAGTAGCCTCTTAATACTTTCTTTTATGCTTGTTTTGGCGGGTTGTAAAGAGGAAGCAGCTGCTCTCCCTGAGCCGCATGACCCCTCAAGACCGGTGACGATTACCGATTTTCTCCCAAAGACAGGAGGAGTAGGACAACGAATGGTGATTTATGGTGATAACTTCGGTAATGATACCTCCATTGTAGATGTAACTATTGGAGGCAAGGAAGCTGTTGTGGTTGGTCTGAACAACAACGCCCTCTATTGCATCGTACCTGAAAGAGCTTACGAAGGCAATATAGAAGTGAGGGTTGGCTCCGACGTGAACCCAAAGGTGGCCAACGCTGCCGAGATCTTTGCCTACCAGCGTAAGATGGTGGTGACCACCCTGGCTGGTTATGAAGATGAACGGGGTAATTATGAAACCAAGGATGGTCCTTTCTGGGATTGCGGTGGTTTCAGGAATCCCTCCTGGTTGGAGTTTGATCCTACTGATCCGCAGATGCTTTATATGGCGCAGGATGGAGGTGACGTGAGACTACTCAACTTCAGAGATAGTATGGTCACAACACCCATTACCCGAGGTATGGGTAACTGGGACCGTATCCGTTCACTAAGCTTCACGAAAGATGGTGAGCATATGATCATCGCAAATGATCAGGGAGGTGTGAATGATATCAGTACCTCTATCCTGTCGCGGGCAAATGATTTCAGGGATCCGCAGGCTTTGACCACATACAGACAATGTAACGGTGCTGCCATTCATCCCGTGAATGGAGAGATGTATTTCAACAGTTTCGAAAAAGGACAGTTTTTCCGATTTGATCTGAATAAATATTTCAGTGAAGGGCTGGGTCTGAAAGACTATGTGGAGCTGTTCAAGATTCAGGATAACGACTGGGAGTTCAATATCCGGATTCACCCTTCTGGTAACTATGCCTATATCGTGGTAATCAATAAGCACTACATCCTTCGTACCGATTACAATTGGGAAAGAAAAGAATTTATGCAGCCTTACGTGGTTTGTGGCGAGGCATTCGCAGCTGGTTGGGCTGATGGTGTGGGTACCGGTGCCAGACTGCGTGATCCCTATCAGGGCGTTTTTGTAAAGAACCCTGCATATGCCGATAAAACAGACGAATATGATTTCTATTTTACCGAACAACATAACCACGATATCCGTATTCTCACACCGGAAGGAAAGGTAACCACCTTCGCCGGCCGTGGAAGCTCAAGTATCAATCCAAATCCATGGGGATATATCGACGGTGACTTGCGCATGGAAGCCCGTTTCGATCAGCCGAAAGGTCTTGCTTACGATGAGGCAAGCAAAACATTCTATGTAGGTGATGCAGAAAACAGGCGCATTCGAAAAATAAGCTTTGAGGAATAATAATATGATGAATGATAAACATACAAACATGAAAAATCTCCTGATAACATGTATGCTGTTCTTTCTCTTTTTGGGGAATGCAATTGCTCAGCAAAAAGTGGAAGTGACAGGTGTAGTCACTGATGTGTCCAATGAACCGTTGATCGGGGTGAATATCACCGTGAGCGACCTGCCCGGATTTGGTACGATCACCGATATCGACGGACGTTATAAAATCAGTGTGGATGATAACCGCAAGCTGATCTTCTCCTATATCGGTTTTGAAACCGTGGAGGTGCTGGTGGGCACGAATCGTCAGATCAACGTCACCATGAATGAGGCTACCACACAGCTCATGGATGAACTTGTAGTTACAGGTACCGGCGCACAGAGAAAGTTAACCGTGACAGGAGCAGTCACCTCCGTGAATGTGGAAGAGTTGAAATCGGCACCCACTTCAAGTATTGTCAATACTTTGGCCGGCAGGGTGCCGGGTATCATGGCGATGCAAACATCGGGACAACCGGGCAAGAACTTTTCAGAGTTCTGGATCCGCGGTATTTCCACCTTCGGGGCCAATACAAGTGCCTATGTGCTGGTGGATGGTTTTGAACGTGATCTCAATGAGATCAATATTGAGGATATCGAATCTTTCTCTGTGTTGAAAGATGCATCTGCAACAGCGATTTACGGTGCCAAGGGTGCCAACGGAGTGATCCTGATCAGTACAAAACATGGTAAGCCGGGTAAGATTAATATCGATGCCAAGGCAGAGACATCCTACAACACGCGGACCATCACACCCGAGTTTGTGGATGGGTTTACCTATGCCAATCTGATCAACGAAGCACGTGTGACCCGTAACAATGAACCTATCTATCAACAGGAAGAGCTGGAGATCCTCCGTCTGGGACTTGACCCCGATCTCTATCCCAACGTGGACTGGAAGGATAAGCTGCTGAGAGACGGGGCCATGAGCTATCGTGCCAACGTCAACCTGAGCGGGGGTGGAGCCACAGCCCGCTATTTCGCATCGGCCAGCTATATCGAGGAGCAGGGGATGTATTATACCGATGAGACACTGCGTGAGGATTACAATACCAATGCCAACTACAAGAGGTACAACTACCGTCTCAACACCGATATCAATATCACCGAGACCACACTGCTTAAGCTGGGTGTATCGGGATCATTGCAGAAACGTAACAGCCCGGGGCTCGGTGACGACTATGTATGGGACCAGCTGTTCGGTTATTCACCCATCCGTACACCCATCTACTATACCAACGGATATGTACCTGCCATAGGTACCGGTAACCAGACCAATCCCTGGGTATCCTCCACGCAGACCGGATTCAATCAGAACTGGGAAAACAATATCCAGACCAACATCACACTGGAACAGGATTTCCGTGATTATGTCCCCGGGTTGCGCTTCGTGGGTAAGTTCGGTTATGATACCAACAACACAAGCAATGTCCTGCGCAGGAAATGGCCGGAACAGTGGAGAGCGGAACGTGCCCGCAATGTTGCAGGCGATATCATCTTCACCAAGGTTTCCGATCCACGGGAGATGTTTCAGGAAAGCAGCTCGGGCGGTAACCGCCGTGAGTTTCTCGACCTGATGCTGAGCTATAACAAAACAGTGGCCGATAATCACAATGTGGGTGCCGATGTGAAATATACCCAGGATGCTTTTATCTACACTGTGAACCTGGGTGATGATATCAAGAACGGAATTGCCCGTCGTAACCAGGCTCTGGCCGGACGTGCCACCTATAACTGGAAATATCGCTACTTTGTCGATTTCAATTTCGGGTATACCGGTTCTGAGAACTTTGCCATCGGTCATCAGTATGGATTCTTCCCTGCCTATTCTGTAGCCTGGAATGTGGCGGAAGAGCGTTTCTTTAAGGAGAATGCCGAATGGCTGAACATGTTCAAAATACGCTATTCGCACGGTAAAGTGGGAAACGACAACCTGGGTGATGAACGATTCCCCTATCTCTACACGATACAGAATTGGTACCTTGATGGTGATGGGAACAGACAGGATGTTTCAGGATATCAGTGGGCAGAATATGGAAATGATAAACGATACCTAGGGTTGCGCTATCATCAGGTTGCCTCCCCCAACGTATCCTGGGAGATTGCCACCAAGAATGACCTGGGAACAGATATCTCCATGTTTCACGACAGCTTCCAGCTGACACTGGACTATTTCGATGAAAAACGTGAAGGGATCTACATGTCCCGTGATTTCCTTCCCCTGATTGCGGGACTGGAAAGTACACCAAGAGCCAACGTGGGATCGGTACGCTCGAGAGGTTTCGACGGTCATTTCTCCTATAATTACAGGATTGGAGAGGTGAATCTCACCGCCCGTGGTAATATGACCTACAGCAAGAACGAAGTGATGGAGAAAGATGAAGAGAACAACGTATATCCCTATCAGATGGAGGAGGGGTACCGCGTGGGACAGACCAAAGGGCTTATCTCACTGGGACTGTTTGAAGATTACGAAGATATCCGCAACAGCCCTGAACAACATTTCGGTACCTATCAGCCGGGTGACATCAAATACAAGGATGTGAACGGTGACGGTGTTGTCAACGACGGTGACAGGGTGGCCATAGGCTCCACTAGAAGACCCAACCTGATCTATGGTATGGGCTTGTCGGCACAGTGGAAAGGAATCGATGTGAACGTGCATTTCCAGGGCGCCGGAAAATCCAACTTCTTTATTTACGGAAAAACAGTCTACGCCTTCAGTGAAGGAGAGTGGGGGAATGTACTGAAGGATCTGGTGACCGATGACCGGTGGATCTCTGCCGATATCTCCGGTGACCCGGCGACGGAGAACCCGAATGCCCCCTATCCGCGGTTGAGCTTCGGCGGTAACGGGAACAACTTCCGGGAATCGACCTACTGGTTGAGGGATGGTTCTTATATACGTCTGAAGACAGTTGACATTGGTTATTCACTTCCAAAAAAACTGGTCAACCGTATCCGTATGAACAATGTACGCATCTTTATGGTGGGTAGCAACCTGCTTACATGGGCTCCATTTAAACTGTGGGATCCGGAAATGGCCAACTCACGCGGCGAAGATTATCCCATGACGAAATCAATCACTTTGGGAATGAGTGTTAATTTATAAACAAAAAATATGATGAAAAAGATATATCTTATATTTCTCACGATAGTTGTATTCGGGATGATCTCTTCCTGTACCGATTATCTTGAATCCGATCAATATTTCAAGGACCGGATGACGCTCGACAAGGTCTTCACCAGCGAGGAATATTCCGAAGAGTGGCTTGCCCACACCTACTCGTTTTTGACACGTTTTAATGCGGAGGTCACCAGTAAGGGCTACACCCCTCATAACTTCGCTGACGATATGTATTATGGCGACAGGGATGCTGCCATCGATATTAATTTGGGTGGTGAGCTTTCTTACAGCCGGTTCAAGCTCGGTGAATACAATGAGAATGAGAAACAGGATGGTTGGGGTGATAGCTACAAGGGAATCCGCAACGCCTCTGTTTTCATTCAGAATATTGATCAGAATGAGATTTTCAGCGCTGAGAAAAGAGCCGACTATAAGGCACAGGCACGCTTTGTTAGAGCCTATTACTACTGGTTGCTGCTCAGAAAGTATGGTCCCATACCCATCCTGCCCGATGAGGGGATCGATTATACCAAAGATTATGATGAGATCGCTATACCACGCAGCAGCTATGAGGAGTGTGCCGAATATATAAGTAGCGAGATGCAGCTGGCGGCCAAAGATCTCCCGTTATTCCGCGATGAGCAGGCAGTAGCAAGACCCACACGTGGTGCTGCATTGGCTGCACGTGCCAAAGTGTTGCTCTTCGCTGCAAGTCCTCTTGCCAATGGTAATAACGATGAGTTTGCACAAGAGCTGGTGGACGATGAAGGGAGAAAATTGTTATCAACTGATTACAACGAGGAAAAATGGGCCAGAGCAGCAGCTGCTGCCCGGGATGTGATGGAAATGAGTATCTACGAACTGTATGTGGCCAATTTCCGTACTTCGGGAAACGCTTCTTTTCCTGCCACCGTCGCTCCTCCTTACCACAGCGAGTTCTCTGATAAGAACTGGCCAGAAGGATGGGCCAATATCGATCCTTTTGAATCTTACCGGGCTGTCTTCAACGGTACACTCAGTGCCTCCGAAAACCCCGAACTGATATTCACCCGTGGCCAGAACCAGACCGAGAGTGTGCAGGATATGGTTGCTCATCAACTGCCCCGCATCGCTGCCGGATGGAATACACACGGTATGACACAGAAACAGGCAGATGCTTACTATATGAATGATGGAGTGGATGCACCGGGTAAAGACAAGGAGATAGGTCGTGGTGACGGCAGTGAACGTACTTCAGGCTATGTGACCAGGGAAGATATGGATGCCGGTCGCTACAAACCCCTGACAGAAGGTGTCTCCCTGCAGTATGCCAACCGTGAACCCCGCTTTTACGCATCGGTTGCCTATAACGGCGATATCTGGCATATGACCAATGAATCAGAGGAGAGAAACCGTGAACAGAAAGTGTTCTACTACCGTGGTGGCGGTAACGGATATACCAACACCATGTTCTGGCTGCGTACCGGTATCGGTATCAAGAAGTTTGTTCACCCAAGGGATACCTATCAGAACGGTGACATTGGCAAGATTATCCCCAAGGCTGAACCAGCTATCCGCTATGCCGATATACTGCTGATGTATGCGGAGGCATTGAATGAACTGGACGGATCTTACACCATCCCCTCCTGGGACGGGGCACAGAGCTATACCATCGGCAGGGATGTCAATGAGATAAGAAAAGGAGTTCTCCCTGTTCGTCTGCGCAGCGGTGTCCCGGATTATACGTCCGATATATATGGTAATAAGGAGGAGTTACGCAAGGCATTGAAACGTGAACGTCAGATTGAACTGATGGGTGAAGGGAAACGCTATTATGACCTTCGCCGCTGGAAAGATGCTCCGGTGGAAGAGGCTTTGCCTATCTACGGTTGCAATGTGCTGATGAATGAAGCACAGAGAGACCTGTTTCATACTCCTGTACCCGTTTGGACATTCCCTACCACCTTCTCCAAAAAGATGTGGTTCTGGCCCATACAGCACAGTGAGCTGAAAAGAAACAGTCGTCTCACACAGAACCCGGGATGGACCTATAATGATTAATCTTATAAAGATAAAATGATGAAAAAAAGCAATTTATTTTTTATATTGGCTGCATTTATCTTCTGCAGCGCCTGTAACGATGAATGGAAGGAGGAGCAGTACGAACACTTTGTCTCTTTCAAGGCTCCCATCAATGATAAGGGGGTGACACGGATCTATGTCCGCTACAAAACAGAAGGTGCAGCAAGCTATAAGTTACCGCTGATTGTAAGTGGTTCCACCCTGAACGACAAAAGTATCACCGCGCATGTGGCTGTTGATTCCGACACGCTGGAGACGCTCAATTATGAACGTTTTCAGGACCGTACCGATCTTTACTACAGAGAGTTGGGCAGCCAGTTCTTTACCATGCCGGCAAATGTGACGATTCCTGCAGGTGAAATCACGACTGAGCTTGGTATCGACTTTACACTCGATGAGATTGATCTGGCAGATAAATGGGTATTGCCCCTGACCCTAATGGAAGATGCTTCTTACGATTACATGGCGAATCCACGTAAAAACTACAGGAAAGCATTGTTGCGTATCATGCCCTTCAACGACTATTCAGGTAATTATAGTGGTACCGGTTTAAAGATCTTCCTGAGAGGATATGAGAATGAAGCACCGATTGTGAGAAGTCAGATTCCCACCTATGTGGTCGATGAAAACACCATCTTCTTCTATGCGGGGATGATTGGAGAGGATGATTTTTACCGGAAGAACTACAAGATCTTTGCTCATTTTGATGAGGAGTCCAAGATCATTACCTATTCGGCCGAAGATCTCAATATCAATTTCGAAGCACATGGTACCTCCATTTTCAAAATTGATGAGCTGATGGATGATGTGCGTCCCTACTTGTTGCACCGTTATATCACCATCAACAACATTGATTACACTTTTACCGATTATACAACCGTGCCGGGTGAGACAATCTCATTTACCGTGAGAGGTTCACTGATCATGGAACGTAAGATCAATACCCAGGTCCCTGACGAAGATCAGGCGATTGAGTGGTAATTGTTTAATGTATGGGGGAAGCCATCCTATATGGCTTCCCCCATATTTTTTTGTCCCGGACAACAAAAAATTTAAAAAGCTATTAACGTAATTAAAAGTATGAAGAATTTATTTTTCTCCCTATGCATGTTTTCTTTTTTTCTTCTGGCAGCCTGCCAGGGAAACAAAACACAAACCCCGGTTATTGCTGCCGATCTAACCACATCTCTCAGGGCTCCATCCTATCCCCTGGTGACGGTAGATCCCTATTTCAGCGCATGGTCCAATGCCGATTATCTCTACGACGATCAGGTAAGACACTGGACGGGAAAAGAGTTTCCATTGCTGGGTACCGTCAGAGTCGACGGTGAGTCGTATCGATTTCTCGGAAAAGAGAACCTGCCTCTTAAACCGGTTCTCCCGTCTGTACGTGAAGAGCAGTGGGAAGGTAAGTATACCTTTGATGATCCGAAAGGGGAAGAATGGAAAACAGTCGGATTTAATGACACTGACTGGAAAAAAGGTCAGTCAGCTTTCGGAACGGAGAACGAACCCAATCTGTCAACGCTCTGGGATACCAAAGATATATGGGTAAGACGTACCTTTACACTCGAAGAGGATCTCACCGGTAAATCAATCTTCCTTCACTATTCTCATGATGATATCTTTGAGTTATATATCAACGGTGTGCAGATGGTGGGGACCGGTTACTCCTGGAAATACAACGTATTGGAGGAGCTCTCTGATGAGGTGAAAGCATCTCTTAAAAAAGGAGAGAACATCATTACGGCACACTGTCATAACAGAACTGGTGGCGGTTATCTCGATTTCGGCCTCTATGAAAAGGAACCGGACAAAGAGAGTTTTACCAATACGGCGATACAGACATCTGCCAGTGTGCTTCCCACGCAAACAGTCTACACCTTCGACTGCGGTCCCGTAGTGCTGGAGGTGATCTTCACTACTCCTTTGCTGATGGATGATCTGGATCTGATGTCACGTCCGGTGAGTTATCTCACCTATCAGGTGAATTCGAAAGACGCTGCATCGCACGATGTGCAGATCTACTTCGAAACAACACCCCAGTGGGCGGTGAATGACGAAAGCCAGCCTGTAAGCTTCGAAAAGATAGAAAAAGAGGGTCTTACTTTTCTTAAAACCGGCACAGTGGAGCAACCCGTTCTCCAGAAGAGAGGGGATGATCTGCGTATCGACTGGGGATATTTTTATCTTGCCGGCAGGACAAGTGATGCATCAGTGATCAACTTCGGTGATTACTGGAGCACAAAGAAAGCATTCCTTACCACCGGAGCCATACCGATGGAAGAGCCTGTGCAACTTTCTGACAAGATGACCCGTAAAATGACGGTATTGGCCTATAGTGAGGATCTGGGTAAAGTATCACAGGATAAAAAATCAGGTTACCTGATGCTGGGGTACGACGATATCTTCTCTATTCAGTATTTTGAGAAAAACCTGAAAGGATACTGGACCAACGATGGTGAAACCGATATATTCCAGGCATTTAATAGTGCACAAACCGACTATGCATCAGTGATGCAGCGCTGTGACGACTTTAACCGCGAGATGATGGCCGACGCCGAAAAAGCGGGTGGCCTGAAGTATGCTGAGCTCTGTGCCCTGGCTTACCGTCAGGCAATATCGGCACACAAGCTGGTGAAGGATGAAGAGGGAACATTGTTGTTTTTATCAAAAGAGAACAACAGCAATGGATCTATCGGGACAGTTGATGTGACCTATCCGTCGGCACCACTCTTCCTGATCTATAATACCGAACTGGTGAAAGGATTGCTCAACCACATTTTCTACTACAGTGAAAGTGGAAAATGGACCAAACCGTTTGCTGCACACGATGTGGGCACCTATCCCCTGGCCAACGGTCAGACCTATGGTGGTGATATGCCTGTGGAAGAGTCCGGTAATATGCTGATCATGACCGCTGCCATCGCTGCCATGGAAGGCAATGCCGAATATGCTGCCAGCCACTGGGATGTGCTGACCACCTGGACCGATTACCTTGTGGAGGAGGGACTTGATCCTGCCAACCAACTCTGTACCGATGACTTTGCCGGACACTTTGCCCATAATGCCAACCTCTCTGTCAAAGCCATCATGGGTATAGCCTCTTATGCAAAGATGGCTGATATGTTGGGGAAAACAGATGTTGCAGTTGAATATATGAATACCGCTAAAGAGATGGCCTCAGAGTGGGAGAAGATGGCCCGCGACGGTGATCATTACAAGCTGACATTCGATCGGTCAGATACCTGGAGCCAAAAGTACAACATGGTTTGGGATAAGTTGCTGGGATTTCATATCTTTGATCCGCAGATCGTGGAGAAGGAGATCGCCTATTATCTTACCAAACAAAATGAATATGGCTTACCACTCGATAATCGCAGAACATACACCAAGTCTGACTGGATCATCTGGACAGCAACACTTGCCAACAACAGTGAGGATTTCAATGCACTGGTTGATCCGGTATACAAGTATGCCAATGAAACCACCTCGCGTGTTCCCCTGAGTGACTGGCATGAGACAACCGACGGTACACAGGTCGGCTTCAAGGCCCGCTCAGTGGTAGGTGGCTATTTTATGAAGATGCTGGAACAGAAAATTGAGCGGAGTAACAACTAAGATAGGAATGATCTCTCCCATTCAATAATATTTAAGTTAACAAGAGGTTGGGATGATTCATCTCAACTTCTTGTTATTAATAAATTCATTATGTTAAAGTACAAAAACAGATTTCTTCTTTTTACAGCACTACTGCTGATCTCCTGTTCACAGAAAATGGTTTCGGAGAAAGTAATCCCCACTGACCTCAACACAGTGTTACGCGCACCGGCCTATCCGCTGGTAACGGTCGATACCTATTTCAACGCCTGGTCATACAGCGACAATCTCTACGATGATTCGCCGCGCCACTGGACCGATAAGGAGTTCCCCCTGCTGGGTGCGCTGCGTGTCGATGGTGAGGTATATCGTTTTCTGGGAAAAGAGAAGATGCCATTAAAACCAATCCTCTCATCGGTCAACGAAGAGAAATGGGTAGGAAAATATACTTTTGATGCACCGAAAGGAGAAGGGTGGAAAAGCATTGGTTTCGATGATGCCGGCTGGAAAACGGGTCTATCGGCTTTTGGCACTGAGAACGAACCCAATCTCTCCACACGGTGGGAAACCGATGATATATGGGTGAGGCGTACCTTCACCCTCGACGATGATCTGGCGGGAAAACCCGTTATGCTCCACTATTCTCATGATGATGACTTTGAACTATTCATCAACGGCATCAAGGTTGTCGAAACCGGTTACACATGGAACTATGACGTGTTGACGGAACTATCCGAAGAGGTAAAGGCAACCCTCAAAAAAGGGGAGAACATCATCACTGCACACGGTCATAACAGGACAGGAGGTGCCTATGTTGATTTCGGCCTTTACGAGAGAGAGCCGGAGAAAGAATCATTTACCAACGCAGCAGTGCAGCAATCGGTCAGCGTCCTCCCCACACAGACAGTATATACCTTCGACTGTGGTCCCGTGGAGCTGGAGGTGATCTTCACCACACCGCTGCTGATGGATGATCTGGCACTCTTATCGCGTCCTGTAAGCTATCTCTCCTACCAGGTGAGGTCTAAAGATGCAGCATCGCACGATGTGCAGATCTATCTGGAGGCCACCCCACAGTGGGCTGTGCATGATAACTTCCAGCAGGTTGGTTTTGAGAAGATTGAACAGGAGGGGATGACCTTCCTGAAAACAGGTACACTGGAACAGCCACTCCTGAAGAGGAAAGGTGATTTTGTCCGTATCGACTGGGGCTATTTCTATCTTGCCGGCAGAAACAGTGCGACAACCACGCTCCACTTCGGCGACTACTGGAATGCCAAGATAGCGTTTGAGAACACAGGCAAGATCACTGCCGTGCTACCCGAGAACCTCTCAAAGAACCTGAATGAGGTGACGTCGGTGCTAACCTACTGTGAGGATATGGGAACTATTTCAGAAGATAAGAAGTCGGGATACCTGATGCTGGGGTACGATGATATCTATTCTGTTCAGTATTTTCAGAAAAACCTGAAAGGATATTGGACCAATGATGGCAAAACAGATATCTATCAGGCATTCAAGAGTGCAGATAATGACTATACATCTGTGATGCAGCGTTGTGACCAATTCAACAGGGAGATGATGGCCGACGCTGAAAAGGCGGGTGGCCGGAAATATGCAGAACTGTGCGCTCTGGCGTACCGTCAGGCCATATCAGCACATAAGCTGGTGAAGGATGAAGAGGGCACCCTGCTCTTCTTCTCCAAAGAGAACAACAGCAACGGTTCCATAGGAACAGTAGATGTAGCCTATCCCTCCTCACCACTGTTCCTGACTTATAACCCTGACCTGCTGAAGGGGATTCTCAATCCGATCTTCTACTACAGTGAAAGCGGAAAATGGACCAAGCCTTTTGCAGCGCATGACGTGGGTACCTATCCTCTGGCCAACGGACAGACATACGGTGGTGATATGCCGGTGGAGGAATCGGGGAATATGCTGATCATGACCGGTGCCATCTCCACCGTGGAGGGGAATGCCGATTATGCCGCCCAACATTGGGATGTGCTGACCACCTGGGCCGATTACCTGGTAGAGGAGGGTCTCGATCCTGACAACCAGCTCTGTACCGATGACTTTGCCGGTCACTTTGCCCATAATGCCAACCTCTCCATCAAAGCTATCATGGGTATTGCTTCCTATGCACGCATGTCTGAGATGCAGGGAAAAAAAGAGATTGCCGGCAGATATATGGATATCGCCAAAGAGATGGCCGTGGAGTGGGAGAAGATGGCCCGCGACGGTGACCATTACAAGCTCACATTCGACAGGCCCGGCACCTGGAGCATGAAATACAATATTGTCTGGGATAAGTTACTGGGATTTGATATCTTTGATCCGCAGATAGTGGTAAAGGAGATGGCGCTCTACAGAACCAAACAGAACAAATATGGTTTGCCGCTCGACAATCGCGCCAACTATGCCAAATCCGACTGGATCATGTGGACAGCAACGCTCACCGGTGATAGAGAGGACTTCGACGCGCTGGTTGATCCGGTATATAAGTATGCTAATGAAACCCCTTCCCGTGTGCCGATCAGTGATTGGCACGATACGGAGAATGCACAGAGAATGAACTTTAAGGCACGGTCCGTGGTGGGGGGATTTTTTATCAAACTGCTCGAAGAGAAGATAAATGCAAATAGGTGAACAGGTTATTGTTTAAATGAATAGATCGATATGAACTGCAAAAAGATAAATTTTTTATTCTCTTTCCTCCTTTTTTTTCTACTCTCTGCAACCCTGCCGGCTGCGGATAAAACGAAAGCGACCATGGTGGAGAGACCCAACAGAGAGGCTGTCAATGTCAACTATTTACAGAACCGTGCACCCCTGCAGCCGCAGCACTTTATCAAGCTGCCGGTAGGAAAGGTGAAACCACAGGGATGGTTGCTGAAGCATCTCGAGCTGCAGAAAGAGGGACTCAACGGCCACCTGAGCGAGATCAGTGCCTGGCTCGACAAGGAGAACAATGCCTGGCTGGGCACCGGCAACGATTATGGCTGGGAAGAGGTTCCCTACTGGCTCAAGGGTTACGGTAACATGGCCTATATACTGGAAGATGAAGAGATGATCCGTGAGGCACAATCATGGATTGAAGCGGTCTTCAGTAGCCGGCGTGAGGATGGTTACTTCGGACCCTATATCGAAAAAAACGGAAACCCTGACCTTTGGGGAAATATGATCATGATCTGGTGCCTGCAGTCCTATTACGAACATTCGGCAGATAAAAGGGTCATGGAGCTGATGACCGACTACTTCCAATGGCAGCTCGACCTGCCCGACGGGAAGTTCCTCGAAGACTACTGGGAGAATAGCCGCGGCGGGGATAACCTGCTGAGCATCTACTGGCTCTATAATATTACCGGCGATGACTTCCTGCTGGAGCTGGCGGAGAAGACACACCGCAACACGGCCAACTGGCGCCAGCGCTCTACGCTGCCTAACTGGCACAACGTGAACATAGCCCAGTGCTTCAGAGAACCGGCATCTTACTTCATGCTCTCAAATGATTCTACCGACCTGATGGCTACCTACAACGTGCATCACCTGATCAGAAACACGTTCGGACAGGTGCCGGGCGGCATGTTCGGTGCCGATGAGAATGCCCGCATGGGATATATCGACCCGCGACAGGGCACGGAGACATGTGGTTTTGTGGAGCAGATGGCATCCGATGAGATCCTTCTGTTGATGACCGGTGATCCTTTCTGGGCGGAGCACTGCGAAGAGGTGGCGTTCAACTCTTACCCCGCTGCACTGATGCCCGACCTGAAATCATTGCGATACATCACCTCCCCCAATCATACGGTGAGCGACTCCGAGAATCACCACCCCGGCATAGACAACAAGGGGCCCTTTCTGGCGATGAATCCTTTCAGTAGCCGCTGTTGCCAGCATAACCACGGACAGGGATGGCCTTACCTGATTGAGCACCTGATCATGGCTACACCCGACAATGGTGTTGCCGCGGCCATCTATGGTGCCTGCAGCGCCGAAGTGAAGGTGGCCGACGGTAAGACGGTAAAGATCACCGAGGAGACCAACTATCCCTTTGAGGAGAGCATCCGGTTCACGATCAGCAGCACTGGAAGAGTAACCTTCCCCTTATATCTCAGGATCCCCTCCTGGAGTGAGAACCCATCGGTCACCATCAACGGGGAGAAAGTAGAGGTTAAGCTGCAGAACGGAAAGTATCTCCGATTGGAAAGAGAGTGGAGGAGTGGTGACGAAGTGATGCTGAATGTGCCGATGAAACTCTCTCAGTCTGTCTGGCAAGTCAATCAGGACAGCCGCAGCATCAACTACGGACCACTCACCTTCTCACTGAAGATCAGGGAGAACTACACAACTGTGAGCAGCACTGAAACGGCTATAGGTGACTCAAAATGGCAGAAGAATGCCGACCCGGGAAAATGGCCTAGCTATGAGATCACTCCTGCCAGCGACTGGAACTATGCGCTGGTGATGGATGATGCACTATCACTGGAACAAAATTTTAAAGTTGTGAGAAAAGCATGGCCCTCCGATGATCATCCCTTTACACTAGAAGGTGTGCCTATTGTGATAAAGGCAAGTGGAAAAAAGGTACAGGGATGGCAGATCGATCAGTATGGCCTTACCGGTGAGCTCCCTATCAAAGAAAATAGTACCTTTGAAGCGGGAACAGATGAAATCATACTGATACCCATGGGGGCAGCACGCCTGAGGATCTCAGCCTTTCCCGTTTACAACAAATAGTCAGAGTGGTTAAGCTGATATGTGTCCATAGCGACTGCGGGAGAGGGTGCAGTGCTGTCTGGAGTGGGAGAGATAAGGTATGGTTTCCCCCGGTCCATAGGCTGATAGCATGTCTGAAGTGATGCGGTCTGTCCGGTATAAGTGATTGTTAGATAGAAATAACTGTTGATGAGAAATAAGAAATTAAGATCTGTTATCGTCCTGCTGTTAAGTACGTTTATACTCAACAGCTCTGGTTTGATGGGTAATAACAACTACTACTCCTTCAAACACTATAACATCAATAACGGTCTCTCACAAAACAGTGTACATTTCATCTTCCAGGACAGTCTGGGGTTTATGTGGTTTGGCACCAAAGACGGATTGAACCGCTTCGACGGCACATCTTTCAAAACATTCAGATTTTCACCTGACGGGGTTCTGCGGGATAATATCTTCTATCATATCCTGGAAGATAAACATGGCAAAATATGGGTCTCAACTGATGGAGGAATTTATATTTACGATCCAAAAACCGATACATTTGACCTGTTCAACGCAATCACTGAATATGATGCGTCTATAGATGGCATGGTCAGCGATTTTGTGCAGGATCAGGTTGGGGACATCTGGATATCGATTGAGGAGAAAGGTGTTTTTCACTACGATTATGATGAGAAGAAACATCATTTTTATCCTGTACCCTCCCTTCCCGACGGGATGAGAATGATCAGTCTGTGTGCCGGGAATAACAATGATATATGGGTGTTCCCCTATGGTCTTCCACTCATGCGTATCAACAAGGAGACGGGCCATACATCTGAGTTTCAGCTACTGGATGATCCCCTTTTTTTTGAGGAGCTGGGAGAGGTGCACAAGGTGACGCTCGACGATCAAAATCAGTTGCTGGCTGCCACATCCAACAAAGGACTCGTGCGAATTAACACAGACCACAGGACGCATCAGGTTCTGCTCGATGCTGATACTACAGGCAGAACAATATTCGCCCGTACCTTCGAACGGATTGATAACGAAACGATATGGATAGGATCAGAGTCAGGGATCTTTATTTTAAACCTTCATGACAAGAGTGTTGTGAACCTGCGTCATAACAGTATTAATCCTTTTTCACTTTCCGACAATGCCATATATACGATTTATAAAGATCGTGAAGAGGGAATATGGGTTGGATCTTTTTTTGGCGGTGTAGATTATTACTCCCGACAGTATAATAATTTTGAAGCTTTTTATCCAATACCAACAGAGAATAGCATCAGTGGATCGAGAGTGAGAGAATTCTGTGCTGCTGACGACGGGATGATGTGGATTGGGACTGAAGACAACGGGTTGAACCTCTTCGATCCTCAAACAAAACGATTCATGCCTCTGCCGGTGAAGCTGCAAGGCTTATATCACAATATGCACGCCATGTACAGCGACGGTGAGTATCTATGGGTCAGCACCTTCTCCAAGGGACTTAACAGATATCATCCGGCAACCGATGAGCTGGTAACCTATACCAATTCATCGCTCCCGAACTCCATCTCCCATAACAGCGTATTCACACTTTACAATGACCGCAATAACAATCTTTGGGCCGGCACCATCTCCGGATTAAATATCTACAATGCTGAGAGTGATGATTTCACACGTATTGATGAGCTGGAGGGTATTTTTGTGCAGGATGTGTATGAAGATTCAGCAGGTTTGATTTGGGTTTCTACGTACTCCAGAGGTGTCTACAGATATAACCCCCAAACCGATGAATGGAAAATATATCAACATAATGTAGCAAATCCTGCCGGCTTACCCTATAACAAGATAACCTCAGCCTTTGAAGACAGCAGGAAAAGATTATGGATTGCCACCCAGGGTGGAGGGTTCTGTCTCTATAACAGGGAGGATGATACTTTCACCACTTTCAACACTACCAATGGGATGCCGAACAATGTGGTCTACCAGATTGTGGAGGATGATGAGCTTAACCTCTGGCTCTCCACCAATGCGGGGTTGGTACATTTCACTCCGGAGACGGGTACCTTTAAAAACTATACTGTAGGGAATGGGTTGAAAACCAATCAGTTCAACTATAAATCGAGTTATAAAACAGTCGACGGAACCATCTATTTTGGTTCAATTGAGGGTTTTGTACGTTTTAATCCCTCCTCATTCCGGGAACCGCACCATGCCATACCCATTGTTTTTACTGAACTGTATATCAACAACACGCTTGAATCACCTTTCAATGATAAATCGTTATTGAAACAAAGTATACTCTATAGTGACGAACTGGTATTGCCACACAATAAAAATTCAATCAGCTTAAGCTATGCCGTACTCAGTTATTCCAATTTAAGTGCAAACCATATAGTATATAGGTTGGATGGGTTTGATAAAGAGTGGATTGATCCGGGTGACAAGCGGAATATCATCTATTCCAATCTCAATCCCGGGAAGTATACCCTTTACGTACAGTTATTTGAGGATGCAGAAAACAACAGGTCAGAGAATATAAAAACGCTCTCTATCCTTATCCTTCCTCCTTTTTGGCTCTCAACATGGGCTTATCTGGTCTATTCACTCCTTCTTATTCTATTGATAATGGCTCTCTCTCATTTTCTCGATATGCGCAATCTGAAAAAACAGAGAGTGAAGATGGAGATCTTCGAACAGCAGAAGGAGAGAGAGTTATACCGGTTGAAGATTGATTTCTTCACCGATGTAGCACATGAAATACGCACTCCTCTCTCACTGATCAAAGCACCGCTCGATCACGTGATTATGACTGAGGATGTATCAGATAATGTGAAAGAGAACCTGCAGATCATGAGTAAGAACACCGACCGGCTGCTCAATCTGACCAATCAGTTGCTCGACTTTCGTAAAACGGAGTCTGACGCCTATTTACTAAGCCTTGAGATACAGAATGTGTCGGAGTTGATTCGGGAAACCTTCACACGTTTTACCCCCCTGGCCAGGCAGAGGGGACTGTCGTTTGAGATCGAGTTGCCGGAGGAGGATATGACTATTCAGCTCGATAAAGAGGCTTTCATCAAGATCATCAGTAATTTGCTGAACAATGCTATTAAGTATTGTGATACTTTTGTACGTCTGAAAGCATATATTACCTCCAATGACAAAGGCAGCACATTTCATCTGATCACTGAAAATGATGGAGAGAAGATACCGGAAGAATTCAGGGATGAGATATTCAAGCCATTTATACAACTGGAAAAGAAATATCAGAGGAAAGCCAACGGAACAGGGATAGGACTTGCCTTGTCACGTTCACTGGCTGAGCTTCATAAAGGAACTATAGAGCTAAGGGATCTGGAAGATTCGATCTCTTTTCATTTAAGGTTGCCGATTGGCAATATGGATTTACCCATGGAGACCGGGAACCAAAAGTCAGATGAGAGCAGAGAGCCCGATAGGGTACTTCTCTCGACATCGGGTTACACCATCCTTCTGATAGATGATGACAGGGAGTTATTGCTTTTTGAAGAGAAATTCCTCTCTCCACACTACAACATAGTGATTGCGGAGAATGGGATAGAGGCACTGGAGATCCTGCGTAAGATCAGTGTGAATCTTATTGTAAGTGACATCATGATGCCCGGGATGGATGGCTTTGAGTTGACACAACGGTTAAAATCGGATATTGAGTTCAGTCATATCCCTGTTATCCTGCTGACAGCTAAAGTAAATGTTGAATCGAAAGTGAAAGGTTTTGAGACAGGTGCAGATGCATATATTGATAAACCCTTCTCACTTGAGGTGTTGTTGGCACAAATTGCCAATCTCTTACAAAACAGGGAGAAACTTCGTCAATCATTCATGAATCATCCTTTCATAGGTGCTAACAGCATGGCACTGACCAAATCGGATGAGGAGTTTATAAGGAAATTATACGCAATAGTGCAGGAGAACCTTGATAACTCGGCGTTTGTTGTGGAGAACATAGCTGAACAGTTTAACATGAGTCGTGCCAGCTTCTACAGGAAGATAAAAGGAATTCTTGATCTCACACCCAGCGAGTATATCCGTGTGGAGCGATTAAAAAAAGCGGCACACTTGCTTCGGGAAAAAAACCATAAGGTAAATGAAATTTGCTATATGGTCGGTTTTAGTTCTCCCTCCTATTTCACAAAATGCTTCCAACAACAGTTTAATGTCTCTCCCAAAGACTTTGAATAAGAGTTACTTTGACATTTGTGAGATGAAATTGATACTTTCTGATACAAAATGTTATGATGTACTTCATAAATAATGCGTATTTTCGTAAAAAATTTAATAAATCATTTTATAAATATTGAACATGAAATCTAAATTTTTCCTTTTTACTCTTCTAATTGCAACGTTTTCCCTCTCAGCTCAGTGGCAGCCCATGGGTGATAAAATAAAAACAAATTGGGCATCACAAATAGATGTGAACAATGTGTTGCCAGAATACCCAAGACCTATCATGGAGCGTGCCGATTGGCAAAATCTGAATGGGTTGTGGAATTATGCCATTCTGCCGGTGGGTAAGCAGAAACCCTCCTCATTCGATGGTGAGATACTGGTCCCTTTTGCCGTCGAATCGAGCCTGTCAGGTGTGCAGAAAAGGTTAGGAAGGGATAATGAGCTCTGGTATCAACGCGATTTCACAGTGCCCTCAAAATGGAAGAATGACAAAGTGCTCCTTCATTTCGGCGCTGTCGACTGGAAAGCCGATGTGTGGGTGAACAACGTGAAGGTGGGCCAGCATACCGGTGGTTATACACCCTTTTCATTTGATATCACACCTGCACTGGTTAGTGGCAAGAACAGCCTGGTGGTGAAAGTGTGGGATTCAACAGACGAGGGATTTCAGCCACGCGGCAAACAGGTGAACAAACCCGAAGGTATCTGGTACACCCCCGTGTCAGGTATCTGGCAGACTGTCTGGCTGGAACCTGTTCCTGAAAAACATATAGAGAATATCAAGATTACGCCGAACATTGACAACAATACGCTTGCTGTGGAGACCTTCACCAACGGAGCCTCATCGGCAAACAGAATAGAAGTGAAAGTGAAAGAGGGACCGAAGGTTGTTGCAACTGCTCAGTCGATTAATGATCTGCCGTTGGAGATTGCCATGCCTGATAATGTAAAGCTATGGTCACCTGACTCTCCTTTCCTCTACGACCTGGAAGTCACCTTGTTCGACGGAACAAAACAACTCGATAAAGTAAACAGCTATGCCGCCATGCGTAAATATTCCATGAAGCGCGACGACAAAGGCATCGTCAGACTACAGCTCAATAACAAGGACCTCTTTCAGTTCGGACCGCTCGATCAGGGATGGTGGCCCGACGGACTCTACACTGCTCCTTCCGACGAAGCGCTTGAGTATGATGTGATCAAAACTAAAGAGCTTGGATACAATATGATCCGTAAGCATGTGAAGGTGGAGCCGGCACGCTGGTACACCCATTGTGACCGCCATGGAATGATTGTATGGCAGGATATGCCCAACGGCGACAGAGGATCGGAATGGCAGATGCACCGCTATTTCGATGGTGTGGAGCACAGACGCTCTGCTGAATCGGAAGCCAACTTCCGCAAGGAGTGGAAAGAAATTATGGATTATCTATATTCCTATCCCTCTGTAGGTGTATGGGTGCCTTTCAATGAAGCGTGGGGTCAATTTAAAACCGAAGAAATTGTTGAGTGGACCCAACAATACGATCCTTCACGACTGGTGAATCCCGCGAGCGGTGGTAACCATTTCCAGGTTGGGGATATGCTTGACCTGCATAACTATCCGCATCCTGCCATGTACCTTTATGACGCACAGCGTGCCACGGTCCTCGGTGAGTACGGTGGCATCGGATGGGCACATAAAGATCACCTGTGGGAACCGAACCGTAACTGGGGTTACGTGCAGTTTAACAGCTCTGAGGAGGTGACCGATGAGTATGTGAAGTATGCCGAACAGCTCAAGCAGTTGATCCGTGCCGGTTTATCTGCCGCCATATACACCCAGACAACCGACGTGGAGATGGAGGTGAACGGGCTGATGACTTACGACCGTAAGCTGGTGAAGGTGGATGAAGCGAGAGTGAAGAAAGTGAATCAGGAGATATGCGACATCTTAAACGATTAATTCCGTTTTTGTTAGCATTATTTACACTCATCGCTTGTCAGAGTCAGGAGACGCAGTCCGGCAACGAGTATGATATTGAATGGGATGAAAGCTCTCTTGTCTGCATTGCAGATGAGGGAGCTTATCCTCGTTTACGCAGGTTGAGTGATAACTCCCTTTTGGTTGCATACGAGAACAGGAGAGGAGAAGTGCTGGTAAAAAAGAGCATCGATGAGGGAACAAGCTGGAGCGAGGCGGTGATCGCCTGGGAAGCATTTGAGTATACCCATACAGAAACGATGACAGCTACCCGTGTCAACATTGCCAATCCTGAACTGATCCAATTACCCAACGGAGAACTTTTGCTGGCAGTGAATCTGCGGCCACGAAATGAAGGGATCTATCCCTTCTCCATCGCCCTGAAGAGAAGCAGCGATAACGGCGTCACCTGGTCCGATGCCGGGATACTCTACCGCGCCGGTACTATCTTCAGAGACGGATGCTGGGAGCCCTCTTTCCTTTTGCTGCCCGATGGCAGGCTGCAGATCTATTTCGCCAACGAATCTCCTTACCGTCAATCCGAGGAGCAGGAAATATCAATGCTTTCTTCCGTCGATAACGGTAGAAGCTGGCAGGAAGAACATACCACTGTCAGTTTCAGGAAAGGATACAGAGATGGGATGCCGGTGGCAGTGCATGATGGCAACAACATTTTTGTGGCCATCGAGGACAACTTCCCGGAGCAGTTCAAACCCTATATCGTGAAGGGTAGCATCAACGATGCCTGGCGTGAACCTGTTTTGGCACAATCACCCAATAGATATCCGGCATTGAAGCAGCCACTGCCCGACAGCATCTATGCCGGCGCACCCTATCTGATCCGTACAGATCATAATTTGTACGTTCTCTCATACCAGACAACAAATAACAGATCCTCCTATTGGGAACATTCCACCATGGAGGTGGTGGTCAGTGACAGACCCGCTGATTTCAGGAATCCCTCGCAGCCTTTTGATGTTCCCTTGCCGAAAGAGGCTAAGTGGAGTTCACTCTCTGATCTGGGAGAC
This sequence comes from Proteiniphilum sp., assembly GCA_015478855.1. Taxonomy (GTDB): domain Bacteria; phylum Bacteroidota; class Bacteroidia; order Bacteroidales; family Dysgonomonadaceae; genus Proteiniphilum. Next base: position 2,087 of record JADMKJ010000056.1, on the reverse strand, counting down.
AATACCATCGCTGCACTCTCTTCCACCAATTTCAATTCGGAGAAGATAGGTGCATGGATGATCAAGGGGAAAATAGTAAAAAAATAAATGCTGCATCTATGCTACAGATAATAAGATTTCTTTTCATTCCCATACTCTTTCTGTCGTGCAAAACACAGGAGATTCCTGCTGAACAACCTCCGGCTACAGTTAAAAACTACAGCAATCCGGTTGTTAACTACAGCCTGCCCGATCCCACTGTGATCAGGGCGAACGATGGTTATTTCTATCTCTATGCTACCGAGGATATCAGAAATACCCCCATCCATCGATCCGTTGATCTGGTGAACTGGGAGCTAGTGGGAACAGCGTTCACAAACGAGACACGACCCACGTTTGAACCCCGCGGCGGACTGTGGGCGCCCGATATCAATTATGTCAACGGGAAGTACCACCTTTTCTATTCCATGTCGGTATGGGGTGGGGAGTGGACCTGTGGTATCGGTGTGGCAACGGCCGAGAAACCTGAGGGCCCTTTCACCGACCGGGGCATGCTATTCCGCAGCAACGGGATAGAGGTGCAGAACTCCATCGATCCTTTCTATATCGAGGAGGAGGGGAAGAAATACCTCTTCTGGGGAAGCTTCCGCGGGCTCTACGCCATTGAGCTCTCAGACGACGGCCTCTCTGTCAGACCCGGTGCCCAAAAACGCAGGGTAGCCGGTACCGCCTACGAAGGGGTCTACATCCAGAAGCGGAACGGGTATTACTATATGTTCGCCTCCATCGGCTCCTGCTGCGAGGGGCTCAACAGCACCTATACCACTGTTGTCGGACGCTCCCGCGATCTCTTTGGTCCCTATCTCGACAAGCAGGGCCAATCCATGATGGAGAACCATCATGAGATGGTCATCGGGAAGAATGAACAATTCGTGGGAACGGGTCATAACTCCGAGATCGTGCAGGATGCAAAAGGGCAGGACTGGATCCTCTACCATGCCGTATCGGTAGCCAATCCGAAAGGACGTGTGCTGATGCTCGATCAGGTACGCTGGGAGAACAACTGGCCAACCATCAAAGGTGGATCCCCTTCCCTCAATGCTGAGAGGCCGATATTTGAAACAAATTGATTGATTTATTAAATTAATTCTTACTTTTGTCTTGTCAGACGTTTGTCCACGAGGCATAAACTGGTAAACACATTTGTTTTCATACAACAGTATCATGTTATATGCCTTTTATCTATTGCCAGTCGTTACCATTCCTGGCAAACAGAGCTTTGTTCTTTGAACATTCAATAAATGAATCATATACCTATTAAATTAAATGTATCGTATGAAACTCAATCAACTGATCCTGCTGATGGCACTGATTGCCATGGTAGGATGTACCAACAAACAAAAAGAGACTCCCGTGGAGCAGATGACACTCTCGGGACTGAAGAGAGCCGATTTTCAGTCGGCTGTGAACGGCGATTCCACCGATCTCTATGTGCTGAAAAACGCCAACGGTGTTGAGGTGACCCTCACCAACTACGGGGGACGTATCGTCTCGGTGATGGTTCCTGATAAAGAGGGACAAATGAATGATGTGGTGCTCGGGTTCGATAACATCGATGACTATGTCAATGTGGACAACAACTTCGGAGCAACCATCGGCCGTTACGGCAACAGGATAGCCAACGGTAAGATCACGGTGGAGGGTGCTGAATATGAGCTGCCACAGAACAACTACGGGCACACGCTGCATGGTGGTCCCGAAGGGTTCGACAAGAAAGTGTTTCAGGCTGTTCAGCCGGATAGTCAGACTGTTGTGTTCACCTATCTGTCAGAAGACGGAGAAGCCAATTTCCCCGGCAACCTCGATATGCAGGTGACGATGACCCTCACCGACGACAATGCCATCGACCTGCAGTATGAAGCCACCACCGACAAGGAGACCGTGGTGAACCTCACCAACCACTCCTACTTCAACCTGAGTGGTGACGGCAACAACACCATCCTTGGTGATCTGCTCACCATTAACGCCGATGCGTTCACTCCGGTGGATGACACCTTTATGACCACCGGCGAGATCGCTCCTGTAGAAGGTACACCCATGGATTTCAG
>JADMKJ010000055.1 GCA_015478855.1 Proteiniphilum sp. | reverse complement strand
TTGTTTCTGTACTGTAGTTTTTGCCTTCGAAGGTGGTGCGGAATATGAGGGTGGTTACACGGTCTCCGCCTTCATTGGCAGCGGCATTGAATTTCACCACCGCATTTGTACCCGCCGATTGGATAGAGGAAATTGACAACCATGACTTGGCATCTTCAGGAATCTCTACAGATACACCTTCTCCCTTGCAGGTAAGGTATGCTGTAAATTCACCTCCTTCAACAGGAAGCATTTCGTTTTCAACAGAGTCAACTTTCACAAGTGACTTGTTGATATTGAGAACCATTACATTCACCATTTGTGGTGCTCCATTGTAGGAAGATTTTGGTCCTTCAATGGTCACTTCATCACCCACTTCAAGGTTAAGACTCAGGAAATTTTTTGTTCCACCCTTCTCGTCGAGCGTGCCATAGATATATACAGTACCTGTTTCATCTGTCAAATACCAGTTACCATATTCAGTATTTACAATTGAAGTAACAACACCCGTTACAAGGAAAGTTTTTCCGTCGGGACCGGCATTCACTTCAGATGCTTTGGCTTCTGATATTTTCGCCAAACCCTGGATAATGTTAATTCTCTGCGTAATGCCTCCACTGTGAAGCAGCACCTCCGCAGTGCGACCATCTATGGCAGCTGGGGCAGAAAATGTAAGTTCTTTTTCACCTGCACTTCCTGTAGTTGTAGAGATTGTCAACCATTTAACTGAGTCTTTCTCCGTAATTACCTTCACTGCTGTCCAGCTCTCCTGAGCCGTAACGGTGATTGTGGCTGAACCGCCCTCCTCGGGAATGGAGACGTATGACGACGATACCTGAATTTCATCAAGCAACGTCACAGATTCTTCATCGGCACAACTTGTCATCAGGGCAAGCATCGCGATGAACAGTGGAAATAAATATTTTAATTGCATCTTGTCTGTATTTTTAATTAGTTGAAAATATACTTGATACCGATTGAAGCATACCAGGTTTGACCCAATGAGTAGCTTGGCGTGAATGTCTGGGTGTCACCATTGATTGAAGCGGGTGTAGAGAAGGTAGCCACACCATCCGCATCCACACCTTCGTATTTGAGGATGCGCGCTTCAGTACCAATTTCAGGATTCAGATATTTCGCTACACCCCAACTATTGTTGAACAGGTTCATCACGTTTTTAATATCCAGGCTAAGTTGCAATACATTTCTTGAATTTCTTGTATTAACAACAAAATCGTGTTTATAGCTGAAGTCGATGCGATGTACCCAGGGAGAGTAAACACTATAAGCCTCTGCATACTTGCCTTGTTGTTTTTTTAGATAACTGTTACCATGAACATGGTCCATAAAACGCGTTTGGTCGTCGGCCGAAATAAAGCGGAACTGATTACCTGCCACTTCCTCGTCAGTGGGAACGTAAATTGCATCGTAGTTATAACCATCACCATTGATATCGTTAGCAGTCATATAGGAGTAGTTTGCTCCACCACGCCATCCTTCATAGATAAAGCTATAGTGATTTCCACTCTTGTCGTGGGTAGTCAGAGATGCCACCAGACGATCGGGTGTGGTATATTGAGAATTGTGCAGTTTAATGTGGTTGGGTCCTTCCACTGTAGGAACGTAGGTAAAGGCAGATTCCGCATTCGATCCGGGCATACCGGTTACATCTTTGGCAACGGTGTGTGTATAGGCAGCCATCATGCTGATCCACTCTGTTGGTTGCGCATTGAGCGTGATGTTGGCTGACCAACCATAACCGCGGCTTGTGTTTTCCAGCACAAATGCTTTTGTGCCGGTACGATAACCATCAGGATAAACCGGACGATTGTCCACACCGTTGAAACGGGCAAAACCACCTACAGATGGAATACTCCAGTCAGTCATTGAAACACCGTTGATGGTTTTGTTGAAAATTCCTTCTACCGTCACAGAGGATGGGAAAGGGGTTGGGAAGGCATAGTCAACAGCAAGCGATGTTTTCCATACCTGTGGCATTTTAAAATTTGGATCTACAGCCGCAATAGCTGATGGTACTGTACCATCTTCAGGTGAAATGGTTGTAGGATATCCTAACCCCGCTAATTTGTCATGCAATGCAGCCATGGTGGCTTTACCGTTGGCATCAGTTACAAGACCACCGGCAAACTCATCCATTGAGAAACCATTATCTGCAGCGTTAGCAGCATTTATCTGTGCCTGATATTGCACCATACCGCCGTTGGTAGGCATATTGGTGAAGAATACAAGGGGCAGGTTACCTGAGAAAAGACCGGTACCACCTCGTACTTTCAGGTTCCTGTCTCCAAAAGTATCCCATACAAAACCAACACGGGGAGAGATCATGACACTTGCATCAGGCCATTTACCGGTGTCTACATGACGACCGGAATAGTCAATTTCCTGGATCGCTTTGTTGGTCATCAGGTCATTATTGTTGAAGAAAAGCCCATCGATACGAAGACCGTATGACAGCTTGAATTTTTCGCTGAAACTCCAGTCGTCCTGCGCATAAACGCCAATCTTGTTACTTCTCACACGAGCTGCAGGATTGCTTTCACCATCGTAACCGTATGTAAGGTTTACAATTTCAGGTACTGCACCATTTAAGAAATCATCGAGACTGGTGTAGCGATAGTATCCGGTACCGTTACGCATGTAGGCATTATCTGCCATCTTGTATTCGTATGCGATACCTCCAACCACCTTGTGATTCCCTAAGTAATAAGTCAACTCATCTTTGATGTTAAACACATTGTTGTGCACACCGTTGTTCCAGGTGAAAAGCTCATAACCGAGAGACATATAGGCTTGTTCATCTTTCAGGATGTCGATGAAAGGAAATTCTGATGAATTCGATCCGCGAATATCGTCCAGCTTTGAGAAGGTGGCCAGAAACTGATTTGAAAGGTTGTCTGACAATCGGCTGTTCAGGTCAAAAGAGAATGAATGAACCAGGTTGTCCTGCGAATACATCGAGTTGGCAAAAGACATGGAGGCTTTTGACATTCTGGCCTCAGTCACACGGGTGCCACCATCCATAGAAGTAGCATTGGGCGATCGCCATGAAAGGTTTTTGGTATAGTTATAACGTAAAGCCAGACGATGTTTGTTTGTGATATTCCAGTCCAAACGAGCAAGCAGCTTGCTGTTGCTGTCATCTGCCGGGAAGTTGGTGTAAGATCCCGTTTCGTATCCATATTCACTACTTACAAAATCAGAAACCCTCTTCAGATCGTTTTCTGTTGTGCGGGAAATAAAATTGTTCTCATCAGCAACGCCATTGATTGAAGGCTTCCAACGATTGACTATTGTAGGTGTTTTAGCCATTTCAGCGTTCACGAAAAAGAACAGTTTGTTCTTGATGATGGGTCCACCTAAAGTGAAACCATAAGTTGTATTACGGTCTTTTTCACGTGCCCCATCAATTTGCAGACCCTTGACTGCATCACCGCGCAGGTTTTCATTTCTATGATAAATATATGCGCTGGCTTTGAAAGTATTTGTACCGGATTTTGTGATCGCGTTCACGCCACCACCAATAAAGTTTGTCTGACGCACATCGTATGGGGCGATCACAACCTGCATCTCTTCGATCGCTTCAATAGAGATGGGGTTGCCGCCACCAGGAAGCGCGTCACTCAAACCGAAGTTGTTGTTGAAATTAGCTCCATCCACCGTAAAGTTGGCCGTACGACCATCTGTTCCGGCAAAGCTCATCCCATTTCCACCGTAAGGTGAAAGGCGGGTAATGTCCATGATACTACGGCTTACCGTAGGCATATTGGCTATCTGAGTGTTTGTGATATTCGTCACTGCCCCGGTTTTCTCAGTGGGGAATTTCGTGCGAAGTGCCGTAACCACAACTTCATCCAATGTTTTTGACTCTTCAGAGAGGACAACATTCAAAACATAGTTTTCACCCAGGCTCAACGTGATGTTGTTGGTTGTGCTTGTACCATAACCGATGTAGGAAATCTCTACGGTATAAGGTCCGCCTACACGCATACCGTTCAGGTTTAATCGGCCCTCCAGGTTAGTTACAGTAGCATAAGTTGTACCCGAAGGCTGGTGTGTAGCAATCACCGTTGCACCGATCACTGCTCCCTCAGCATCGGTAACTCTTCCACTCATACTGGAGGTGGTTACCTGTGCGTTCAATACAGTAGCCAGCAGCAATGAAAGAGCTACTGCCAAAAACCTCATTTTTTTCACCATAAATTCAATATTTAAGTTTTAATACCTATTTGACTCAAATTAATTTTCACACAAAAGTAATAAAAATAATGTAATTAATGTTACGTTTCAGTTACGTTTTACACCAATAGCAATGCACACGATGGCTCTGATAATTACATGTTTAAAACAGTTTCATACAAATATGGGGTCAATATAATGAAAATGAAAGAAAAAGAATCTTTAACCGAATTTTATAAAAGAAAAAAAGCGTATAACTTTCAAATTTTCATTTTCAGTTATACGCTTTATATGTAATAAAAAATATTGATCAGCCTAGGGCAAAATCTTTACATCATTCCACCCATACCGCCGCCCATTGGCATCTGCGGAGCCGGGTTATCTTCCTTGATATCGGTGATCACACACTCAGTTGAAAGGAACATACCTGCAATGGAAGCGGCATTTTCCAACGCTACACGGGTTACTTTCGCCGGATCGATCACACCTGTTTCATACAGGTTCTCATACTGATCCAAACGGGCATTGTAACCGTAATCACCTTTGCCTTCACGTACCTTCTGTACGATTACTGCTCCTTCTTTACCTGAATTGACCACAATCTGACGGAGCGGTTCCTCAATGGCACGTTTCACAATCTCAATACCGGTGGTTTCATCTTCGTTATCACCTTTTAAGCCTTCGAGGGCATCAATGGCACGGATGTAGGCAACGCCTCCTCCCGGTACGGTTCCCTCTTCCACAGCAGCACGCGTTGCTGACAATGCATCTTCAACACGATCTTTCTTCTCTTTCATCTCCACTTCAGAGGCAGCACCCACATAGAGTACTGCTACCCCGCCGGCCAACTTGGCAAGGCGTTCCTGCAGTTTTTCACGATCGTAATCGGACGTTGTTTTCTCTATTTGTGCACGGATCTGGCCGATACGGCTTTCGATCGCATTTTTTTCACCCACACCGTTTACCAGAGTGGTTGTATCTTTGTCGATCGTTACCTTCTCAGCGCTTCCCAGCATTTCGAGCGTGGCATTTTCCAGGGTTAGTCCTTTTTCTTCTGAAATCACTACCCCACCTGTAAGAATTGCAATGTCTTCCAACATCTCTTTTCTACGGTCTCCAAATCCCGGAGCTTTCACGGCAGCAATCTTCAATGAGCCGCGCAGGCGGTTCACAACCAGTGTAGTCAAAGCCTCGGAATCGATATCTTCAGCAATGATAAGCAGTGGCTTTCCTGTCTGCACACCTTTCTCAAGGATAGGGAGAAGGTCTTTAATAGCGGAGATCTTTTTGTCGTAAATAAGAATCAGCGGATTTTCAAAGTCCACCTCCATCGCTTCTGTATCGGTCACGAAATAGGGAGAGATGTAACCGCGATCGAACTGCATACCTTCCACTACCTCCACATAGGTATCTGTTCCTTTGGATTCTTCAACGGTGATCACACCCTCTTTGCTTACTTTCTGCATCGCTTCAGCGATCAGCTTGCCGATTGTTTCATCTCCGTTGGCAGAGATCTTGGCCACATTTTCAATTTTCTTCAGGTCGTCACCCACCTCAACGGCTTGTGCTTTCAGGCTTTCAACCACCTTGATCACCGCCTTGTCGATACCGCGTTTCAGATCCATCGGGTTTGCCCCGGCAGTCACGTTTTTCAGTCCCACGCCAATGATCGATTGTGCAAGCACAGTAGCGGTCGTTGTACCGTCACCTGCATCATCGTTGGTTTTGGAGGCTACCTCTTTCACCAGCTGTGCACCCATGTTCTTGAACGGGTCTTCCAGTTCGATCTCCTTGGCTACGGTTACACCATCCTTGGTAATCTGAGGAGCACCATATTTTTTATCAATAATCACATTGCGACCTTTGGGTCCCAATGTTACTTTCACGGCATCTGCCAATTCGTCCACACCTTTTTTCAGCAGGTCGCGGGCATCCATGTTAAATTTAATTTCTTTAGCCATTTTATTTCGTTTTATAAATAATTATTTTTTTCTGTAATCCCTGTTGATTTATATTGAAAGCTGTTTGTTTCTTTCAACCAGGATCAAAAAGGTCTCCATCACATTGGTTATGAAAGGATTGCTAAAATGTCAGACTGACGCATAATAAGATGTTGCACACCTTCAATTTCGATTTCAGTTCCGGCATATTTTCCGTAAAGTACCTTGTCGCCTTCGTTCACGACCATCTCTTCGTCTTTTGTACCTTTACCTACAGCGATCACTTCCCCTTTCAGAGGTTTTTCTTTGGCTGTATCGGGAATAATAATTCCACTTACTGTTTTCTCTTCTGCAGCGGCCGGTTTAACCAGCACTCTGTCTGCCAATGGTTTGATGTTCATATTACTTGAATTGATGTTAATATAATTAATTAAAGTTATCTGTTTGACATGAACAGAACTGCGAATTCTATGCCAAAAATTGTATTTGACATATTTTGATCGTTAATAAATTTAATCCTCACAAAAACTGACAAAATTACCGATATTCTTTTCACCGGTTGTTGAAGTGGGTGAATTGATATACCAGAAGCCGATGCAGCAGCAACCATACAGACAGAAGCGCCGGAAACACCATTTTCCAAACAGGGAGAGCTGCTGTTTATCGGTCAGACAATTGCTGATAGTTGCATCGATAGAGATAGAGGTGGCTGATGATGACCTGAAAAGAGCCCGCGGATCAATGTATCGCAAATCGATTCCCGAGAACGGAGGAATGCATTTTAGTCATGTGAAGGAGTCATAAAATTTCTTCCGGTTTATTTCACCCTCCTGTTCATAACGTATTTCTCCAGCCATTGATCCTGCTCCCAGAGGAGGTGCAGGACATTCTCTTTCGCCATATATCCATGGCTTTCCATTGGTAATATAACCATCCTTACAGGGGCCCCAAAGCTTTTCAGCGCCTGGAAATAACGTTCGCTCTGCATGGTGTGTGTACCGGAATTATTGTCGGCCTCACCGTGTACGATCAGCAAGGGTGTTTTCATTTTATCGGCATGCATGAAGGGCGACATACGGTTATATACTTCCGAAGCCTCCCAGAAATTACGTTCTTCACTTTGAAAGCCGAAAGGTGTAAGTGAGCGGTTGTATGCACCGCTGCGGGCAATACCGGCTGCGAACAGGTCGGAGTGTGACAGCAGGTTGGCGGTCATAAAAGCACCATATGAATGTCCTCCCACAGCCACCCTGTCACGGTCAATGTATCCGAGTGCCTCTACCGCATCGATAGCCGCCTTCGCGTTAGCCACCAGCTGTTCCACAAAAGTATCGTTCGGTTGCTCATTGCCCTCTCCCACGATGGGGAAAGAAGCATCGTCGAGCACCGCATAGCCGCGTGTGACCCAGTAAATGGGGTTTCCATATGAGAGATAGGTGAAGTTATTAGGGTTTGAAGTGTTTTGTCCTGCACTGCTTTTATCCTTGTACTCTGTAGGGTAAGCCCACATGATCATCGGCAGTTTGTCCTTCCTTACCTTATCATACCCGGCGGGAAGATAAAGTGTCCCTGTAAGGGCTACACCGTCAGCTCTTTTATAATTGATCACCTCTTTATGGATCTCCTCAATACCTGCAAAGGGATTTTTAAAAGATGTGAGCGCTCTGTCTTTATCCTTTTGTCTGATACTCTTTATATAGTAATTGGGATATTGAGTGGGCGATTCAACACGTGTTAAGATTGTACCTTTCTTACTATCGATGAAAGAGAGCAGATCTTCGACCCTGTCAGAGGCATTTGACTGATAAATCCGTTCCCTGTGCAAAGTTTCCAGGTCGAGCGCATCAATGAAAGGGAACTGACCTTCTGCAGTGAAACCGTCACCAAATAGCCAGGCAGTACTGCCCTCCATCTTCAGCGTATAGGTGCCAAGTACATTCTTTTCTGTTTGTAGCGTGCCGGGGTGACTGTAGGCATCCTGATAATTCCTGTCTGATAGTATACGCGGTGCCCGGCTATTATCGGAGGGAGTGAAGAGATACATTTTGGTATTCCGTGTGTTCCACCATCTGTCACTTACCACGCCATAGTTGTCGTCACCCCATATGATTCCCGCAAAGCGATTGATGGTTTTCATCATCTGAACGGGTGATCCGGTGAAGGGTGCATCAAGCTGTAACAGTACATCGCGGTGGGAGACCTTCACCTCAGGATCTCCTTTATCCAGTGCTTCTACCCAGGCTAGTGTTGCCGGCTTATCGGCACGCCAGTGGATGCTTCTTTTCCCTTCAAATGTCGCCATAAATCCTACGGGCAGGTTATCGAGTAACGGTTGACTGCTGAAGTGCATGAGAAACTGACCATCTGCGGTGTAGATGTCGGTACGGTTCGGGAAGCTGTAATAGGGAACCGTATATGAAAAAGGGTGTGTGAGGGTTGTAAGCATAAGATACGCTCCGTTGGGAGAAAAGACCTCATTCAGGTACATACCCGCCTCTTTCCAAAGCGTCTTTACTCCGGTAAGGCTCACTCTATACAATTCGGATCTCAACAGCGTTTCAAAGTTGGCTTCATCCATCGGATTCTTCAGGAGATCCTGGTAAGTTCTGTTCTGAGAGACTTGTCCATCACTTACAGAAACGATCGGACCCTCAGGAATAGTGTTCCCCGAGTCAGTCAATGCAGCACGCCCACTGGGTATCACCCTCACCAGAAGATCGTTGCCATCAGGAAACCAACTGTAGGGGTAGCCGGCATTGGCGTTTAAAACTGCACCGGTCAGTTTTCGGGCAACAAGCGATGTCAAATCGGCCATCCACAGTTCGACACCATTGTGCACCGTGTGGGTGAATGCTATTTTTGATTCATCCGGTGAAAAAGAGATGTAGGCTATCTGCGCATTTACGGGTAATCCACTGATTTGCAGTATCTCCTCATCATTTACCTTTTTATAGCGAATATCATTCACATAGGTCAACGTACTTGAAATATTTGCTTCAGGGTTTATCCGCAGCCCCCCCAGCCTCAACTCGGGCTGGTTCAGCTCTCTCAGCGACTTGAACGTGTTTCGGTAATAGAACAACATCTGTTCTTTTTTACTGTCCATATCCACCTGTGGGGCTCTTTCAATATCTACCAACGCAAGTATCTCTTCAGGTGGTGTCTGATAGGTGATTTTTTCCTGTGATTGTAACAATGGGGTGATCATTAAATATAAAATGGTAAATAGATAATAAGTCTGTCTCATACGATTATGTTAAATTCATTTTACCTCATTCCTTATGAAAAAGGGTGGCTGATGCCTGTGCCGTGGGCATCACCACCATATCGTTGATATTCACATGAGAAGGACGGGAGACAACAAACCATATACAATCGGCGATATCATCTGCGACAAGACTCTCGTATCCCTTGTATACAATCTCTGCTCGTGATTGGTCGCCATGAAAACGAACGAGTGAAAACTCTGTCTCCACTGCTCCCGGGCAGATTTGCGTCACCTTTATGTTGTGTGGCAGCATATCTATCCGCATTGCTTTGGTGAGCGCATCCACAGCGTGCTTCGTGGCGCAATATATGTTCCCGTTAGGATAGACCTCCTTGCCGGCAACAGAACCGATGTTGATGATATGTCCGCTTTTGCGCTCTACCATTCCGGGTGCGACAGCACGAGTCACATAGAGCAATCCCTTCAGATTGGTATCGATCATTCTGTTCCAGTCATCACTATCTCCTTCCTGTATTGGTCCCAGGCCCGCTGCCAGACCGGCATTATTCAATAATACATCTATCTGCCTCCACTCTTCAGGCAGGTTTCCCAGTGCTTCTTTCACCGCAAGTTCATCCCTCACATCAAAACAAAGTGTCAGCACCCGAACATTTCGCTCTTCCAGTTTGTTTTTGAGTATAGATAAACGATCGTGACGCCGACCTGTGATTATGAGATTCATCTTGTTCCCGGCAAGGGTGAGAGCGGCAGCTTCTCCAATACCGGAGGTTGCACCTGTGATCAGAGCGATTTTAGACATAGCAATACGTATCGTTTGTTGATGAAAAAACGTTCAAATTTACGCAAAAAATCGGTTATGTGGAGTTATATCTGAAAAAATGCCTATTTTTACATAGCGAAATGAAACATTAATAAAAGGATATATTATGGAAGAAAGTTTCGTAACAGTTAAAACATTCAATTTCCCGGCTGATGCTACAATAGCACAAACATTCATGGAGATGAAGGGGATTGAAATCTACATGAAGAATCTCGTATCCAACAGATTGGCATACACCCTTGGGGAGATTGAGATGCAGGTGAAAGCCTCTGATTATGAGCGTGCCAAAGCGGCCCTGATAGAAGGTGGATTTGCAGCACCGGAAGACTTCACTGACTCCCTTTGATAACAATATAATTTATCCCACACAACTTCAAATGATAGAACAGCCAGACAGAGAAAGAAGAAACATTCCTTACAAATATATCCTGATAGGTCTACTGATTTTATTGGGATTGCTCATTTTCAAGTTCACACGCCCCTATATGAGCGGTTTTCTTGGTGCGGCTACATTGTATGTGATATTCAACGGGCAACAGAAAGTCCTCACGAACAAGTTTAAAATAAAAAAGTCGTTAAGTGCTCTTCTTATTGTACTGGAGGTACTCTTCTTCATTCTTATACCTCTCACCGGGGCTGCTTTTTTCGTGATAGACACCTTTTCCGGAATCACAATCAGTCCGCAAGCCATACTGGATGAAGTAACTGCATTTATCACCTCACTGGAAGAGAGGTTGGGCTTTGACCTCTTCACCCCGGCCAATCTGTCGGGACTACCAAAAATAGGAACTGATTTATTACAGATCCTGGGTAACAGTATTTATTCGTTTGTGATCAACATTGTTGTTATTCTTTTCGTATTGTATTATATGCTTTTCAGTAACGATGAGTTCGAGAAGTCAATCAGGGAGATATTGCCTTTTAAGGAAGAAAATAAACAGATATTGGCAGAAGAGACCCGCCTTATTATCCAGGCCAATACCATAGGAATTCCACTGATGGCAATTATCCAGGGTATTTTCGCTTATGCGGGATACCTAATCTTCGGTGTGGAGGGTGCGATCATGTACGCTGTACTTACCGCTTTCTCCACCATCTTACCTCTCGTGGGGACAATGATCGTCTGGGTACCGCTGGGAATAGGTCTGCTGATAAGTGGTGATTATGTGAACGGTGTAGGATTACTCTTGTACGGCATGTTCATCATTGGAGGTGTGGACAATGTGGCCCGCTTCCTGCTGCAGAAGAAACTGGCCGACATTCACCCGTTGATTACGGTGTTTGGCGTATTGATTGGTCTGCCGATGTTCGGATTCTGGGGAATCATTTTCGGGCCACTTATACTCTCACTGTTCATTCTCTTCTTCAATATGTACCGCCACGAGTATGTGAGGGGATCTAAAGCAGAGCCACGTGTTACCACTCGTTATAAAACGAGACAGGTAAAAATCCCCGGATATATTCCTGCCCAATTTAAAAATAAAAAGTTGAATGTGCCTAAAAGCGAATAAACATCGTCTTGTTCAATTCGTTTTGAGTCTTTTACTATTGTCGTGGGGATGTCAATCAGGTCAGAACCGGGAGAAGAGCGTAGAGGAAGGGGAATTACTCAGCTCAGTTGCGATTGGCTATGCAAAAGGTTTCAGTATTGACCACTACGACGAGTACACAAAAGTAACCATTCATAATCCCTGGACGAATGAGAAAAAACCATATGCCGTCTATTATCTCTACAAAACAGATACAACCACCTTTCCTCAGGATGTGATACCACTGAAGATACCCATCAGTTCACTTGTGGTCAACACCTTCTCCTATCTCGAGTTTCTCCGTCTCTTAGATGAAATGGATGTCATCACGGGTGTTACAGACGGATTCCGGGTTTACAGTCCTACTGTGCTGCAAAAAATTGCAACAGGTGAGATTATAGATTTGGGAGACCCGTTCAATCCGAATGTGGAGAGAACAATGTCATTAATGCCTCAGGCTATCATCAATTCGGCATACGCTCAAATGGACAGTTACAGTGAACGTCTAGTCCAGGCGGGATTCCCGGTTATTTATTCATTGGAATGGATGGAAAGATCCCCTCTGGCACGTGCGGAATGGATCAAAATGATTGCCGCTTTCTTTGATAAGGAAGCAGAGGCAGACAGCATCTTCACGGCCATTGAGCAAAGGTATCTGGCACTGCAGGGAATGACGAAGAGTGTGTCAACGCAGCACTCAATAATGACAGGGGATAATTTTCAGGGTACCTGGTATGTGCCCGGCGGCAAGAGTTTCAACGCATCACTGTTCCGCGATGCGGGGCTTGATTATCACTATAAGCATAATAAAGAAAGCGGCAGCATAGGGCTGGATATCGAATCGGTACTCACTCAGTTCGGCAAAGCTGCATTCTGGTTTGGATGTGACGCTGACACATATGGTGAACTGGCAGAAAAGGATGCCAAATATCTGTTGCTTGAAGCGGTAAAAAAACGGCAGGTATTTAACAACCACAACCGCACAACCTCATCGGGAGGAAATGATTATTTTGAAAGTGCGATTGCCAACCCCGATCTTATTCTTTCTGATCTTATCAAGGCTGCATATCCCGAACTGTTGCCAAACTATTCATTCACTTATATAAAACCACTCGTGGAGAGACCTGCCCGTGAAGAATAAAACTGCCATATTTACACTTTTAGGAGCATTCCTGTTGGTAGCATTTATCTGTGACATTTTCACAGGTAACGCATCCATATCTGTGAAAGAGACATTGGCCGCATTGATTGGTACATCGGGAGATGCCATCATCGATGAGATCATCCGGAATTATCGCCTGCCTAAGGCCATCACTGCCATAATTGCAGGCTCTGCTCTTTCATTGTCCGGATTATTGATGCAAACACTATTCCGTAACCCGCTCGCCGGACCGGATGTGCTGGGTGTCAGTGCCGGTGCGGGATTGGGTGTGGCACTGCTGACCATGCTCAGTGGAACAGTGATCTATCCCTTAATCTCCTCCATGGGGGGCATGGCACAGGTCGTCGCAGCCATTACCGGAGCAGCACTGGTGTTAATGCTTATCCTGGCTGTGTCGGCACGTATCAAAGATTCGATCACCATCCTTGTGTTAGGAATGATCTTCGGTTATGTGGCAAGTGCCATGGTGACCATCTTGCAAAGTTTTGCCGACCCCGATTCGCTTAAAGTGTTCGTTACATGGACCTTCGGCAGTCTAGGGAGTGTTACCTGGGATAAGATGCCCCTGCTGCTTACGCTCGTTCTGGCAGGTATTGCAATCTCTTTTATCATGCAGAAAGCATTGAACAGCCTCCTGTTGGGGGAGCATTATGCCGCCAGTAGTGGTTTAAATATCAAACGTACACGCTTCCTCATCATTGTCAATGCTGCGGTTGTCACAGGTGCCGTCACAGCCTTTACCGGACCAATAGCATTTGTAGGAGTTGTAATTCCCCATTTCGCCAGGGCATTCTTCGGCACGGTAAACCACAAAACTATTCTACCTGCCACCATCCTTTTAGGGAGTATACTGATGCTGGTGTGTGATCTGGTATCACAGATACCCATTGCCAACAGAACATTACCCATCAATGCCGTCACTGCCATTTTCGGTGCTCCGATGATTATCTGGATTGTGCTGAAGAGAAAAAAACTGTGATTCCCCATTTTCTCTCATAACATAAGGAGAAGGAAGGTGTGTGCGGTCACTAAGATATAATATCACGCAGAATAAAATATCTCCCCAATTAAACAATTTCGCTTCTTATTTGTCATATAGTGTATACTGTTTATGC
Source organism: Proteiniphilum sp. (assembly GCA_015478855.1). GTDB lineage: Bacteria > Bacteroidota > Bacteroidia > Bacteroidales > Dysgonomonadaceae > Proteiniphilum. The sequence continues at coordinate 15,060 of JADMKJ010000055.1, read as the reverse complement.
ATTCAATCAGAATGGCATTGTTTTTGCGTTTATCATAACGAATATAGGCAAGATGGGTTATAAACATTACGGGTCAGTTTAAAATATTAATATATTTTTAACGGGGTACTCACTTTTTTATCCCAGATGATTCAAAAATAAAGTATATATTTGTATATAATAACAGAGCTAAATAATAATGGATAATAACTTTTCTCAACGAGTCAGAGACATCATGGCATTCAGCCGTGAGGAAGCAGGACGACTCCAGAACAATTATATTGGTCCGGAACATCTTATGCTGGGCATCCTCCGTGATGGTGAGGGCTTGGCAATACAGGTGCTCCAGGATTTCGATATTAATCTGCAGATACTGAAAGATTATATCGATTCTCATGTGCGTGCCATTCAGGAACCCTACGAGGGAAGCAGTGAGGTAGTAATCAATAAAAATACTGAGAAAGCTTTAAAGATGAGCATCCTGGAAGCACGTCTCACCAAGAGTACAGAGACAGATTCCGAACATATCCTGTTGGCCTTGCTGAAAGAAAAAAGCACGCTGATCAACGAGATACTCACCCAATTTCAACTTGATTATTCTAGTGCCTTTTTATATGTAAAGAGCATAATCGACAACAGATCGGATGAGGATGAAACCGATTCACCTATCTCAGGTGCTAACTTTACCGATGATGATGATGATGACATGAGCGACAAGTCATCCTTCAACCCCGGTGGAGGACAAGGCACCTCCTCACAAACAAAGAACAACGCCTCCGACACCCCGGTTCTTGATAATTTCGGCACCGACATAACGCGTGCTGCCCTGGAGAACCGCCTTGACCCCGTAGTGGGTCGTGAGAAAGAGATTGAACGCATTGCTCAGATCCTCAGTCGTCGCAAGAAAAACAACCCCGTGCTGATTGGCGATCCGGGTGTGGGTAAATCGGCTATCGTCGACGGGCTTGCACTGCGTATCACACAGAAGAAAGTATCCCGTGCGCTGTTCGACAAGCGTGTGATAGCCCTCGATATGGCATCCATTGTCGCCGGCACCAAGTACCGCGGCCAATTTGAAGAACGTATCAAGGCGATCCTGAATGAACTGTCGAAAAATCCGAATATCATCCTCTTCATCGATGAGATCCACACCATTGTGGGTGCTGGAGGTGCTGCCGGATCACTCGATGCGGCCAACATGCTTAAACCGGCACTGGCACGAGGGGAAATACAGTGTATAGGTGCCACCACACTCGATGAATACAGGAAAAATATAGAGAAGGATGGTGCACTGGAGCGTCGTTTCCAGAAGGTGATCGTGGATGCAACCACGCCAGAGGAAACTTTACAAATACTTCGAAACATCAAGGAGCGTTACGAGGAGCATCATAACGTACGCTATACTGATGAGGCATTGCAGGCTTGTGTGAAGCTGACCGACCGCTATGTATCCGACCGTACCTTTCCCGATAAGGCCATAGATGCGCTTGATGAAGCAGGTGCCAGGGTGCACATCTCCAATATCGTGATTCCGGAAACCATTGAGCATCTCGAAGCCGAGCTGAAAGAGGTTGAGCATCAGAAGACAGATGCTGTCAAGGCACAGAAATATGAGTTAGCAGCCAGCTACCGCGACAAGCAACGACAGCTGTTGTTGGCCCTTGAAGCCGAGGAAGAGCGCTGGCAGAAAGAGATCAAAGAGAAGCCCGAGATAGTGGATGAAGAGAAAATCGCCGAGGTGGTGGCGATGATCTCCGGCGTGCCGGTACAGCGTATCGCACAGGCTGAAGGTCAGCGACTGCTGGAGATGCGTGAGGAACTGAAAGGCAAGGTGATTGGTCAGGATGATGCTGTGGACAAGATTGTGAAAGCGATACAGCGTAACCGCGTGGGACTGAAAGACCCGAACAAACCCATAGGCACCTTCATGTTCCTCGGACCCACAGGAGTGGGTAAAACCCATCTGGCTAAGAAGCTGGCAGAATTCCTGTTCGATTCAACGGAGAATCTTATTCGCGTGGATATGAGTGAGTATATGGAGAAATTCAACGTCTCGCGTCTTGTAGGAGCACCTCCGGGATATGTGGGCTATGAAGAGGGCGGTCAGCTCACTGAGAAAGTGCGTCGTCGTCCCTACTCCGTAGTGCTGCTTGATGAGATTGAGAAAGCACATCCCGATGTGTTCAACATCCTGCTTCAGATTCTGGATGAAGGACATATCACAGACAGCCTCGGACGGAAGATCGATTTCAAGAATACGATCCTGATCATGACATCGAACATCGGTACACGTCAGTTGAAGGATTTCGGACGGGGTATAGGGTTCAACATCAACAACAGTGTAAGTGATACCGAATATTCGCGTGGTGTGATACAGAAAGCACTGAATAAGGCGTTCGCGCCCGAGTTCCTGAACAGGGTGGACGATATTGTGATGTTCGACCAACTAAGCAAAGAATCAATCTACAGTATCATCGACCTGGAGCTGATAGGCCTCTACAAGCGTATAGGTGATCTGGGTTACAAGATGAACCTCACCGAGCCCGCTAAGGAGTTCATTGCAAGCAAAGGCTATGATATACAGTTCGGTGCCCGGCCGCTGAAACGTGCTATACAAAAGTACATTGAAGATGAAATGGCTGAACTGATTATCCGTACAGGGATTAAGGAAGGTGATACCATTCAGGTAGGATTCGACAGTGAGAAACAACAGATCACAATGAACCTGCTGGAGATGGTGGAATAATTATTTACATTGATAGATTGTATACTGGTATAAACCATTCGCAAATAACTGAAAAAGGAGCTTGTCACATCTGACAGCTCCTTTTTCTATTTGCAACAATAATTGCATCTGCAATCTTGTTAATTCCATCCCGGATTTTGATTTCCTTCCAGGGCGGGATTAGCCTGCATCTCACTTAAGGGGATAGGCCATAACAGTGCATATTCGGGAATTGCCCCCACTCTGGGAGTTCCATCCGGCTTGTTCTGGATGGCAGCTGATGCCAGCGGCGTCCATTTCAGTCTGCCAGACTGCACTCCATCTGCTTCGGGATAGAGGCGGGTGCGCCGGATATCATCCCAGATCTTGAACTCCAGCGGGAACTCATGGAATCGTTCTGTAAGAATGGACTGTATCAATGCATCACCCGTGGCAGTCTCATCTGCCAACCCGGCACGCCGGCGCACCTGATTCAGATAGGTGCGGGCCTCCACCTCACTGCCGGTACGTGCAAGTCCTTCTGCCGCAATCAACAGCACTTCAGCAAAGCGGAATATAGGCATATTATAATCACCGTTACGACCATTGATCAATGATCCCGCATCGAACCAGGCCCAGTTTCCCACATTATTAAGCGTATGATCAACTCCCGTACCGTCGGTGTAGGTGCGGAAGAAGAATTGTTTCTCCATATTCCGGATATCGGAGGGATGATAACTGTTGATCAATATATCGGAAGGCAGGTAGGCATTGTACAACACATCGCCTCCAGGTTTGAAGACGCTTTCATCGTTTGCATTTTTCCATTGAAAGGCATCCGTACCAATGGATCGTACTGCATAGGAGTTACCCACATTGAAACTAGTCTGATCATATTCTTTGGCGAAGATGATCTCATTCGACGACTTGGTCATTTTAATCTGGTTGTAGGCCGAGTTCAGATCTGTGCTGCTGCCATTGGGCTGAATGAGGGCATGTTGACCTCCGTTGATCACATTAGCAGCCATTGCTGCAGCTTTGCCATAGTACTCGCTGCCTCCGTTGAGAGGTGCACCGGCCCACTGCAGATAAACCTGTGCCAGCAGCGTCTGTGCCATAGGCCTGGTCACATAACCGTCATTGTCATAGAACGCCACATTGGGTAACGCATTGCCACTGATAATATCGAGCAGGTCGGCTTCAATGTTTTGGTAGACCTGTGCCGACGGGGTACGTTCAACATAAATTCCCTCCAGAGAGGTATAGGGTTGGTCGATATAGGGCACATCACCATATTCCTTTACCAGGTAATAATAAGCATAGGCCCTGAAGAACTTACCCTGTGCCACAAAATTCGCTATTTGCGTTTCGCTCAATACGTCGGTCATAGCCGGGATATTGGCAATCACAAAATTTGCCCGCGAAATACCGATATAAAACTCGGTCCACATCTTCTGTGAAGTGGCATCAAACGATTCCACATTGAAATTAGCTCCTTCCGAAGCGTTGGTGAAGGTACGGTCTTTGCGCTTATCGACAAACAGACCGGACATGACTCCGCCCCACATGGTGGCTTTGGGGGTCCAGCCGCCATCCACATCGATATTATGCAGATAAGGTACACCTCCGAAATAGAGAGCGTTTACACCTGTGACGGCATCTGATTCGGTTTTCCAGAACTGGCCGGTAGTTTTCTCATCCAGTGGATTTTCCTCAAGAAAACTTTCGCATGAACTCATCACCAATATGAGTGCCATCAAGAAAAGGATGGATTTATATATCTTGTATCGTTTCATATGATATCTTTTTTGTAATGATGGATGACTATGAATTAAAATGTCACATGGAGGCCCACCGTGAATGTTCTCGGACGTGGATAGGTAAAGAACTGGCGGTTTGTGCCCCACTTGTTGTCCCCTAAACGGGATGAGTTTTCCGGATCGAATCCCAGATAATCAGACGAAGTGATCAGGAAAGCATTGTTCACATTGCCATACAGGCGCAATGCGGAGAGACCCGTCTTCCGGAGAAAATTGGGAGTAAATGTATATCCCAGCTGGATGAGGTTACCACGCAGGTATGAACCATCGGCCACCCAGGTATCGTCGGCATTGGCATTGTTTCCCATGGAGAAATTGGAAAGGCGTACAGCCTGTGCCGTGCCATTGGGATTGAGTGTAGGATGCCATGCTTCCTGCCAGAGACGGTCAATACCGCTGGTAAGAAAACGACCCTCCGTGGAATGGAAAAACTCCTGCATGATGTCTGCTCCCCACGAAAACTGCAAATCGACTGTCAGGTCAAGATTCTTGTAATTGAACGTGTTGATAAATGATCCCATCCAATCGGGGAGACCATTACCCAGTATCTCCCGTTGCTTATAGGTCACCTTTTCACCAATAGTGGACGGCACATTCATTGTTTCGGGATCCCAGTTTCCCGGCACTCCGTCGTATATACCTGCACGTCTGTACCCATAGAAGGTAGAGAGTTCCTCACCTTCACGGATCAACATATCATACCCCACGAATCCGTCTAGCAGTATCTGCCTTTTACCGGTCACAGCGTCCACCGAGGAACTTTCATCCAGCTTCTCCACCCTGTTTTTGTTAAAACTCAGGTTGAGCATGGTATTCCACTGAAAGTCATTTACATCTATCGGGTAGGCGTTGATCAGCAGGTCCAAACCCTGGTTGGACACTTCACCAATATTGCTGGTGATTGAGGAGAATCCGGTGGTTCTTGGTATGGGGCGGCTCAGCAACAGGTCAGTGGTATACTTGTAGTAGTACGATGCTTCCAGATTCAGCCTGTTGTTAAACAAACCCAGGTCTACACCAATATCCCACTGGTTTGTTCTCTCCCACCTCAGGTCGGGGTTCGGCATCCTGTTCGTATAGGAAACAGTCTGCAATCCATTCCCGATGATCGTGGTGGACTGGCCGATGGTCGCCAGGGAAGCATAGGTACCTATCTCTGAGTTGCCCGTCACCCCGAAAGAGGTATGGGGTTTCAGCCGGCTGATTACAGGGTGATCAGCAAGGAAGTCCTCGTTTGATACCATCCATCCCAGTCCAATAGAGGGGAACCATGAATATTTATTGTTAGCTCCGAATTTCGAGGAACCATCCCAACGACTGGTGACGGTAGTCATGTACTTATTGTCGTAAGAGTACACCCCGCGCAGGAAGTAAGAATTCATGGTCCATCTGTCATGGTCGTTACTTACGCTGGGCCTGTCGGAACCTTTGCCCAGGTTGTAATAACCGTAAAAGTCATCTGAGAAATTGGAACCTACAGCATTGAAATAGGTGTAGCTACGCTCCTGCCAGGAGATACCCCCCATTGCATTGAGAGAGTGCTTTCCAAAAAGCTTGTTGTAGGTAAGATAGGTCTCTTCCTGCCAGTAGAGGGTATTTGAATTGTTTCCCTCCGCTCTGCCCGTTGAACTTTGGTTGATCAGCGGACGAGGCGTAAAAGGGGTATAATTGGCATTGCGGTTATTGTGATAATCAACTCCAAACTGTGTCTTCAGATCAAGTCCTTCAGCCAGATGGAATGTCAGGGCAGCATTCCCGAAGATCTGTGTACGGTATTGCATCGCTTTCATCCGCTTCAGCAGTTCAACCGGGTTTCCCACTCCCTCGGGGCTGAAACCCTGCATTTGTTCGGGATTGGGATTATCCTTGTCACGGTAAATAGCATCAGTCCTGAAACTATTGGTCTGTGCATACTGGCCGTCCAACATCACCGGAAGGAAGGGCAACAACTCTACCATGGTACGCAGTGCTCCCTGTCCGTAAGGATTGTCGGAGGTTCTGTTACCCCATGAATGGTTTACCAGCAGGTTCACACCGGTGGATAACCAGGAGGTAGGTTTATCATCGTAAGCCATCTTGGCATTCAGACGTTTGAAATAGGTATTGTGCAAGATACCCTGCTGATCGGTATAGTTCAGAAATGCACCCACCGATGATTCTTTACTGCCGCGCTGAATACTCAGCTGGTGATTGTGTGATATGGCGGTACGTGAGGCCTCTTTTTGCCAGTTGGTATCGTAGATAGGTGTACCATCGGCACGGAACAGTCGTTCATCTGTGAATATCTGTGAAAGGTCGGTGGTAAAATTCCTGTTCTGCCATGTATTGGCATTCTCCAGACCCTGTTTGAAGGTAGTCATCCACTCGTCGGCATTCATCACATCCATAAAGCGCGCCATATTACTCACCGAAAGGGAACCGTCGTAGGAGATACGTGCCCTGTTCCCTGTATCACCACCTCTTTTTGTGGTGACCAGTATCACACCGTTCGCACCACGGGCACCATAGATGGCAGCGGAAGAAGCATCCTTCAATACCTCTATCGACTCAATATCGTTAGGGTTAAGGTACTGGAAATTGGACATTACCACACCATCTACCACATAGAGGGGACTCGCTGAAGCGTTGATGGTGGAGATCCCACGGATAATCACACGCAACTCACCCCCCGGTTGTCCGGTATTGGAGAAGATGTTCACACCGGCAGCTTTACCCTTCAATCCTTCCAGCGCATTGAAAGACTGGTTTTTGACGATGTCACTCCCTTTTGCTGTAGAGATTGAACCTGTCACATCAGATTTCCGCATGGTACCATACCCAACCACTACCAATTCGTCGAGAGTCTGTGTATCTTCTTGCAGTACTATATTAAAACTGGTTTCTCCGGCAGTGTTTATTTCCTGTTCAATGTATCCGATGTATGAGATTGTGAGGATGGCATCGTCACCCACCTGGAGCCTGAAGTTTCCATCTATATCGGTTACGGTACCGTTTGTGGTGCCTACTTCAATCACATTGGCCCCGATCACCGGGATTCCCTCTTCGTCGACTACGGTTCCGGATATCTGGATCTTTTGCTGAAGAATACTCACCACACTGTTGCCATTCGACATCTCCTCTTTATTCACTTTCTTGTCAATGAAAATATACTTTCCTGAGATCCTGTAGGAAAGAGAAGCATTTTTTGTCAACTGCTCCAGCACTTCAAAAATGGTCTGGTTATTCAGCTCTACATCATAGCGAATGGAGCGGTCCACATCATTGCTTTTATAGAAAAAAACAAAGTCAGACTTACTCTCAATAGCTGTGACTATTTCATCGAACGTTGCTTTTTCCATCTTCATGGATAGCTTTTCGGTTTGTGAATAACTATCTGCAAAGCTATTACCAATAGAAAGCAACAAAAAAATCAGAATAAACTTCATGGTCAAAAACATTTTTCGCCATAAAAAATTATGGGAGTCTATAGATCTATTCATATATTTGTATGTTTTTAATGAATTAATATATTAGCATTCCGGATGTTTGCGAGACAAAGAATGCTTAAATTGATTGAAAACGTTTAGTGAAGCCGGGGAGCTGTTTATTCAGCCTCCTGGCTTTTATTCTTATATCTCTTCTCATGATCTTTTCATAGGCATATTATTTTTTCAGTTTAATAATTAATCATCTTTTTGTTTGAAGTATGAGTGTATCATTTCTAATGGGGGTAATGAATTCATCTTTAAAATTCAGAATTTTCACGATCTCTTCGATAGACTGATCGGAAAAAAATGTCCCGTTATATTTTTCATTCCGGTATGTTTCATCGGGAATAAGGATGGTAATGCCATATATCTTCTCCAGTCTGCGGGTAATGTCACTCAACCGGGTATCTCTGAATAAATAGACGCCATTCAACCATGAGGTGGCATCTTTGGTATCGACAACACTGAGTGATGTCTCACCGGTCTCTTTATTCATAATCAACTGATGATGGGGTTGCATCTCAATTTCCTTTATCCTGTTGCTTTCACTGTTGAAAAGTTCAAGTTTAATCTTACCTGTAACCAGTGTGGTCACAGTATAAGGATCGGAGGAATAACCCAGCACATTGAATTGCGTACCCAGCACATTGATATCCTGTTGATTATTATGAACGATAAACGAACGACGTTTATCGTTGACAACAGTGAAAAAAGCCTCGCCATCTAAATAGACCTCTCTGCTTTTTTTCCCAAACCTGACCGGATACTTCAGATAGGAGGAGGCATTCAACTGCACAGTGGAACCGTCGGAGAACTGTATGGTTTGGGGAACAGATCGCGCGGCGGTTCTCACCTCTTTCCATTCTGTTTCTTCGCCGTTGTTCATAAAAAGATAGATGCCCGAAAGAATCAGGAGAAGGAGAATCGCTGCCACACCGGCATATCTTGTCAGCCTCATGTTTGACTTGACATGATTCTCAACAGGTGCACCGAAAGTAAAAGGGTCACTGTTTAATTTATCCCAAAGGCGTTGCCAACTGGCGTTCACTTCACGCTCGTCGGGGTAAAGCCCCTCCTTACCATAATCGTGGAGATGCTTTAATCGGAAATAGAGATTTTTGTTTTCCTCCGATAGCCTATACCATTGCAGAAAGAGTTGCATTTCTCTTTCCGACTCATCTCCCCGGAGTACACGCATTACAATTTCCGGAATGTCGCTATTCGTATGTTTTCCCTTTCCAACCGTCTGATTCATCTTCTTGTCCTGAGAATAAATATTTTTCTTTCTACATCTATCGTATAAAAGAGATACGATTGTTAAATGTAAACTACGTATAGTTATAAACAATTATTTTTGGATGAAGTAAGTTAAAAACAATTATCAGAACGATATTGTTACCAGTGGAAAAAAAATAACAGACTGCCGAAAGTGGTTAAAATATGCCGAAGGAATTTCAGGGATTTATAAATGTGTGTCTCTACTGTTCTTATGGAAATGTTCATCTCTTCAGCTATAGAAGTATGTTTTTCCCCTTCAAGATAGGCTTTCTTGAATATATCCTTACTCCTGGGCGGCAGTTGTTCGATTGCACTGTAAACAGCTTCCATTTTATTTTTATCAAAGAGATCATCTTTAGATGATTGATAATATTCAAGTTCATCTATTCTAAGCTGATGGATTGTTTTTTCAATAAATGAACCCTGAATGGTCTTATGTTTCAAATAATCATAACAGGCATTCTGTACAACAGTTTGCAGATAGGTTCTTATCTCTTTTGTCACAATCACGGTTGATTTCTTATCCCATATTTTCAGAAAGAGGTCATGAACAATATCTTCAGCAGTCTGGTGATCAACAAACTTTCGCGCAAAAAAGATCAATTCTCCTGCATATAGCAGGTAAAATGCTCTGAATTGGTCTGTGAAAATAGTATTATCTTCCTTCTTTTCTGCCATATTTGAATCGCCTGTAAAAGAAACGAGCATGAAAATCAGCACCACACATGCGCATGAATTACGTAGTAATCGAATTCGTTATTAAAGTAAGTTCAGGTGAGATTCAACCCAACCTGTAGTAAACATCCTGAAAAACGTTTGGACTATAACCTGAAAAACATTCATTGAATTTCGGCATCAAATATATAAAAAATAAGTGAACGACAAATATGCATCAATAGATATCCAATTTTAAAGATAATGAAAAATGATTATGCCGGGCGTAAATGGAAGATATGTTGACCGGCATCCAGCTTCAATATTTTATCTCCTGCTATACCTTCGGGCAGATAGAGCGTGGCTCTGCTGTTGGCAGGAACGGTAACCTTATAAGTGATTTCACTCTTATGTCTTTCCCATTTAGAGATGATTGTCCCATAGGGTGATTCAAACGATGCTTCAAAATGATCCAATTCATCCGGCATGTGCGGTCGTATGATGATATGCCTGAACCCGGGCTGTTCCGGATCAGGGAAGATACCTCCCAGTCCTTTAAAAAACCAGGCACCTATCTCGCCAAACATCATATGGTTGTCGGAGATATCCCTCTCAGCATCCAGGTCCCAGTTTTCGAGCAGTGTGGTGGCACCGTTCACGATCCACCAGCCCCATGAAGGATAGCTATCCTGCGTCGCCACCTTATAGGCTGCCTCAAAGTAACCATTCTCACTCAATGCATTCAGGATAGCCTTGGCACCCAGGACACCCACATCGAGGTGAAAACCGGCTTCTTCCACTTTCACTGCAAGATTTTTAGCTACCTTGCTGATCATCTCTTCCGGTACGATCTTCCATTGCAGCGGCACACTCTGTTCTGTCTGTGTGCCGCTGGCATAGATACCGCTCTCCCTGTCCAGGTATTTCTCATTGACAGCATGTTTTATCTTCTCAGCCAATGCTGAATAGTGGCGATAGTCCTCCTCTTTGTCAAACAGTCTGGCTGCGTGGGCCAGTATGGTTGCATCCACATAATAATAAACGGAGGATGTCAGCTCCAGGTTTGACCGTGACTTTACCGGAACCCAGTCGCCACGTCCCCAGGAGGTAAGATGATCAGGGCTGTTGCGATCCACATAATCCACATACCTTTTGATGTTTTCATAATTGTCTGCCAGCAGCTTGTCATCGCCATAGAAAAGATAAATATTCCATGGAATGATGGCAATGGTGCTTGTCCAGTCCAGTCCGTTCGCCGTACCATAACCCCACCCGCCGGTAGGAATAATGTCGGGCAGCACGCCGTTGGGCTGCTGCTCATCCCTGTGGTCAGCCATCCATTTCTCATAGATCGTGATACCGTCGAAATTGTAGAGGGCTGTCTCGATGGCAAAATGACCATCACCGGTCCACCCGTTTTTCTCCCGCTGCGGACAGTCGGTGGGATAACCCATCAGGTTGGAGAGATAAGCGTTGTTCGTGGCTTTCCATAATTTATTTATCAGGTCACTGGATGAGTCTATCTTTCCGACCGGTGGCACATCACTATGCATAAAAAAAGCTGTCACACTATGTTCATCAAGATGGATGGAATTGTCGGAGGTGACCTCCACATATCGAAAACCTTTGTAGTTGAAACGAGCCATGAACTCATCTTCTCCCTTTCCGCTTAAGAATAAAACATCTGTCTGGAAGGGGTCTGCTTCATTATCCCCCCTGTAGTAAACATCAATATTTGACATGTCCAGTCGTCCGTTATCATGCAAACGTTCACCGTGCTTTATCCTTACCTCCGTCCCTTCAGCACCCGAGACCCTGATGCGTGTCACTCCCGACATATTCTGTCCGAAGTCATAGACAAAGGTCTTTTCGTCTATCCTGTGAATGGATTTGGCAGGAATAGTAAGCACGTTGCGTATCGGCCTTAACTGCTGGGCAGTAACATTGTCTGAGGGGGCCGAACGATAAGCCACTCCATGCCATTTTGAATCATCATACCCGGGACTGTTCCATCCTTTTTGTTCCAAACGTGCATCATAATGCTCTCCGGTGTAGATACTGTTAAACTGTAGCGGCCCTTCCGATTTCTTCCAGCTCAGATCAGTGGAGATTGTCTCAGTAGTTCCATCGGTATAGTCAATCCGCAGATCGAGACAGAAAGCAGGCCGGTTACGCCAGGGAGCCCTGTCGAAATCCCATACAGCCATGGACTGGTGGTTGTACCATCCGTTACCCAACAATACACCAATGGCATTCTCACCATTCTGCAGCTGCATGGTCACATCGTGGGTAACATAGAGGTTCCTTCTGTCGAAACGTGTATATATGGGATCAAGACGCTGATTACCAACTTTATCTCCATTGATATAGAGCTCGTACAACCCTCCCACTGCAATATATGCACGGGCCGAGTGAATCTCTTTCTTTGCCGGAAACTCTTTACGGAAATAAGACGCAGGCTTAAAGTGGATATCTCTTCCATCGCTGATCCAGGATCCCTGCCAGTTAGCAATAGCCATCATGCCCGTTTCAAAGAAGCTGACCGTTGAGCTGCTTTCCATACCTTCCATATCCCACAAAATCACTTTCCACCAGTAACGGGTAAATGGTTCAAGCTCTTTACCTCCATAGTTGATTAACCGGATACCTGAATCGGTCCTTCCGGTATCCCAGATCTCTCCTTCTCCGTTGAGCACCTCCAGTGAATCGATCCCTACAATAACCCTGAAAGCAGTCTGACAGGCTCCCGGCCGGGTGTCATCCATCATCCACATGAGCCTGGGATTTGAATTATCTATTCCGATAGGATTTTCCAGATGATCTGTCTTAAGAAGATGAGGTTTACTGACTGTTTGTGAAGTGGAGACACTCCTGTTGAAGATAAGTATAAGCAGGAGCAGTAAGGATAATTTGTTCATGTGTAAAAGGATTATGTGGCATTGTGTATTTCGGCTGTTTATATGACACTTACTGCCATTCTTTGCCTCTTTATTTTTGTTCCTCTCATACTTATGATAAGCAGAGAGGAATTGTTTCCAAAAACAAAGTTACACATTTTCGAAGTTTATCAAAGCTACAGTAAAGAAAAAGAAGATCTATCCTTCAAAACCATTATAATCATGAGTGACAAACCGGGGTAACTTTAAAGGATTGGTCAGAATTGTCGGTCCACACAGCCATAGCATGAATGATAATTTACCCTGGCCGGGATGATTAGATGAAACAGGATAAACAAAACAGGTTGCAACTTGTTTAGATTAATTGCATAAAGATGAAAAAAGATGGAATCAAACAAAATGAAAATAGAGGTGTGGACAGACATCATGTGTCCCTATTGTTATATAGGCAAAATACATTACGAGAAAGCACTGAGTCAATTCGAGCATGCCGATGAAGTGGTACTGGAGTGGAAAGCATTTCAGCTTAACCCCGATCTGCCGGACAATGGTAAGGGATATCCCGTGAATGAATACCTTACGCAAACTGCAGGATTTTCACCTGAGAGTGTAGAAAACATGCATCAGGCAATCAAAGTACTTGCGGAAAACGCAGGTGTGAAGTTCAATCTGCCCAACGCCATAGCAGCCAACACACGTGATGCACACCGGCTGATAAAGCTGGCTGCCACAAAGGGTCTGGACTCTGCTGTACTGATGAGGCTCTCGAAAGCCTATTTCGAGGAGGCAGGTGATTACAGCGACCGGGAGCTGCTGCTATCTATCGGCATCGATGCCGGACTGGAGGAGAACGAGATTCTCACGATGCTCAACAGTGATGATTATCACTATGAGATCAAACAGGATATTCAGGAGATGGCCAATCTGGGGTTTGATACCGTACCCACCTTTCTGATGGACAGAAGACAGGCTATCATTGGTTCAGAGCCGGTTGATCTTTTTCTGAAAGTGTTGCGCAAAGCGCATGCAGACTGGAAGAACCGTGTGGAAAAAGAGGGTGATCCGGTGGTGACAAAAGGCAAGTCCTGTTCCGCTGATGGTTTCTGTGAGATATAAATAATATAAAAGATGGAATTTTTACTGATCAGTGCCAACGAGAGTAAACGGTGGAACAGTGTCTGGAAATTGTACGAAGAGAGTTTCCCGGCAGCAGAACGGAGAAAGATTGAGGATCATCTCCTTGCTACTGCCGATGATCGCTTCTTTCCATTATCAGTGTGGGACGGTGAGGAACTGGTGGGGCTGATGTTCTTCTGGGAATGGGACTCATACCGTTACCTGGAACATCTGGCAGTTCATCCTGACCTTCGCGGGCATGGCTACGGATCGCAGATGCTTCGCTATCTGCGTGATTCAGAACACACTATCATCCTTGAAATTGATCCGCTTATCAACGAGCTATCTGTACGCCGGCTGCAGTTTTACGAACGTGCAGGATACACGCTCACGCCCTATCGGTTTGTACACCTACCCTACCGTCTCGAAGCACAACCGCAGGAACTGTTGATATTAAGTTATCCCAACATGATCACAAAGGAACAACATAATGATTTTCTCCGCTTTGTGAATGAAGAGGTGATCAGGTATTGCGAACGACAGATTGAATGAATTGGACGCTGCTGTCAGGGTTGCAGTATGGAGCTCATCACACGAAGTAACTGATTCAGAAAGAGCTCTTCTCTCTCCGATTTAGGATTGATGGGATAGACTATAACCGTAATTTTTTTATTATCCTCCATTCTTAGATAACCTCCCATACCCCATGAGAACATTCGGGCATCAGTTCTGAACTTCAAGACATGGTTTTTCCTGTCAGAGAATGAGATGATCCATTGGCGGTCTACACGCTGTAACACCTCATCGAAAGGGTGTTTGGTGTGACCATTAAAATGAAAGGTGGCCCTCTTTTGTCCGGAGAATTTGGGAGGATCCAGGTTTTCCGACTCCATATAATTCAATCGCCCGGAGAACCAGGCGGTGATTAATCCGGGAGGGATCACCCCCACGATAAAAAATACCATCGCTGCCTGCAGAAGGTTCACACGAAATCCCCACAGAAAGTATACCACACCGATTACTCCTATAGAGAAAATCAGGAAAATGGATACCCAGTAAAGGAATAATCGTGTTGTAAATCTCATATTATCTATTTATTGCACTTGTGGAATGATTAGTTCTTCAGTGATATTGATCTCTTTGAA
>JADMKJ010000054.1:27934-29509 GCA_015478855.1 Proteiniphilum sp. | reverse complement strand
GGTTAATACGTGCTCTCACCTCCTCCTGTCTCTTTTTCAGGTCGGCGAGTGTTTTAATTCCGGTCATTTGATTCATCATTCACATGGTTTTAAATATTAATTGTATCTGATTTTTTCAACTTTTGCATCAATACCTGCAATATGTAAACAGTTAAATATAAAACATCGACAGTTGCAGGATTTAACTGTATACGTTCCATACGACTCTTGAATTATTTATTCTACTCATCTTCATTTTCATGTTTTAGCAGAGATAACTCTCTGCGGAGCGATCTCTCTGCAGTGCCTGCAGGTTCTCCCTGATATACTGCCTCACTGTTGTGAGCATCTCAGCCTGCTGCAGCTCTATCCCTTGCATTTTCAGCTCCTCACTGTCCAGCGTAAAATCAAGCTCATCCAGCTTGTAGACGAACCGGATGCAGATAGCGGGATTCGCCTTCAGCAGCAACGTGAGATAACCCGCGATATCGCCCAGGGGCAGACAATCGGGATGATCGGTACGGTAAACCGCCTCTATCGTTGTGCCCCTGCCTTCGGCAGACAGCACCTTCAGGGAGCCTCCCGCCTGCTCACAGGTCATCTTCAGGAAAGGCACCCCCAGCCCTACCCTCCGCGTAGTGCGTGTCGTGAAGAAGGGATCGTCAACCTTCGCCAGTCCTGCTTCACTCATGCCGCTGCCATCATCCGTCACCCGAAACAGCAGCGCATCTTTCTCGCTGCTCTCGACAAAATCGATCCCGATCCTTTTCCCCCCGGCGCGGATGGCGTTCTGAACGATATCCATCATATGCATTGCCAGATCAATCATAGCTCATTCTCTTTTTCCGGTTGCACATTCCATGTTTCGAACTGTGAGGAGCGCAGTGCCGACCTGAAATGATCCCAATCCGGCTTCTCCATATAAAAACGGGTATGTGCCGATCCGATATGTTCCGGATAGTGCGCATCCGAACTTTGCAGGAACCGCTTTCCCGCCAGCTCAGGGTGCACCTTCACGAATGCTGCGGGTGTGGTCCGTCGTGACACCTCCAGCGCCTCAAAGGTGAGATCAACGGGGATAAACCCCAGCTGACTAAGCACGCCGTTCTTCTGCCGGTCGATATGCGCCGGCACGAATATCCCGTTCAGATGATGCACCTGCTTCTCCACCTCCCCGATACTGTCACTGATCCCCATAAAGAGCGACCGTTCCTCTTCGCCGACGATGTTATCGTTCTCATCTGCCACCACCTGATAGCCGAAAAGATCAGGGTTGTTCAGCATATCGGTCATCCGCTCATCCAGATAGTGCTGAAACAGCTCCATCGCCTGCAGATGGGGGAAATAGCAGAGACAGTGGATCTCCTCAACTGTATTCACCTCACATCCGGGAATCACGTAGAGACCCTCTCTGCTGCCGATGTCAATACATACCTGCACGTTCCGGGTGCTGTTGTGATCGGTGATGGCGATGATATGCAACCCTTTCTCTTTCGCGGAACGGATGATGTTTCGCGAACTCATCTCCAGATCTCCACAGGGGGAGAGACAGGTATGAATATGCAGATCGGCGTTATACCAGTTCATTTTATCAGT
>JADMKJ010000054.1:15574-27834 GCA_015478855.1 Proteiniphilum sp. | reverse complement strand
TAAGCTGTAAGCCATAAGCTACAAGCTCTTTAGAAGCAAGCTTTGTGCGAGCAGCGGTCTGTTTTTAAGTTGTCAGTTGTCAGCGATCATCTAAAACTTTGAAACATCGAAACCTTAAACTGCGAAATATGAACTCTTCACTTTTCATTCTTCACTTTTTACTTTCTCCAGATACTTATACAGCATACCTATGGTCTCAAAGGCAGGCAGTCCTGAAGCGATGATCACCACCTCCTCCCCTTCGGCATGCTCCAGCACCTCGGGGTCTATCCTGCGCTCATTCACGACGATGATCGCACTCAACTCCTTGAGTGAGGCCACCGCCACGATATTCTTATGTACCTGTGAGGTGACCCACAGCATGCCCGCCTGCGCCTTGCCCATCACATCACTCAGCAGATCAGAGGCATATGCCGCGTGCGCTGGCCGCTCCAGATGCGCTTTGCCCGAGAGGCATTCAAAATTCATCTCTTCAATAAGTTGCTTAAGCGTCGTTTGCATTTGAATCGTTGTATTTATTGAGTCTGTCCTTGCCCCATATCTTCTCTATGACGATGAAAGCCTGATCAGGACTCAGTTTATAATTCTTCTCCATCACACGTTGCACAAATACACAATGGGAGATGCTGGCCCTCCCCTGCACAATATCTTCGGCCAGGTTCCTGCAGCTGGGTGCACCACAGGCACCACAATCGAACCCGGGGAAATAGGTCAGAAGTTTTTTTATCCGTTGTAGCTTGACAAGCGCCTTCTCCATATCATCATCCAGCAGCAGCCCGTCACGCGGATAGACCGGCTCGACACCTGAAAGGGAGTGAAGCGTCTCCCTGTACGCCATCAACGGGTTATCTACCCTGTCGTGATCCCTCTCTTTCAGCCGCTGCAGCTTCTTCTGCCGCTGCTCCAGCCTCTCCACCGTCAGGAAACGATTGCCGGGACAGAGGATACCTCCCGCGCACCCCTGGTCGCAGGCACGCATCTCCAGGAAATCGATATCGGCAATATGCCCCGACTCCAGCTTCTCCAGGAACTCGATCACATTCTCCATCCCGTCAATGGCGAGGCTTCTGCCGGCGAAGTAGTGCTTCTCCGTGCCCGAGAGCGACCAGTTGACCGAATCGGGACTCATATTGGCGGTGCTCTTGTGCAGGCCGGGGTTCTTCTCACCCCACAATATCCGGGAAGCCCTGTTGTACATCTCTGTCATATTGATGGTGCCATCGATGGGCGACACCGACTCACCCACGGGAGCACGTGCCGCCACAATCTTGGCCGCGCAGGGAGTGACATAGTAGATAAATATCTTTCCGGGATCGAGCCCTTCCTTCTCTTTCGCCAGGCGGAGATAGAGCGCTGCAATGTCATGCGGCGCCTTCAGCAGCATGATATGATGGGTGAGCGAGGGATACTGCACCTGTATCAGCCGCACGACAGCGGGACAGTAGGAGCTGATCAACGGCCGTAAGTGATCCTTTTGCTCCATAGCCCTATAGGCCTCTTTCATAAAATCGACCGCCTGCTCCACTTCGAACACCTCATCAAAACCCACCTCCTTCACCGCTTTCAGCACCTGCGTAGCAGAATATTCAGAGGGAAACTGACCGATAAATACGGAAGGGACGAGCGCAATCCTGCAGGCATTGTCATGAACCGAAGCCAGACCATCATCCTTTGCATAGATCGCACGCTGGGGACAGACACGGTAACACTCACCACAATCCACGCATCGCTCCGGACTGATAGAAGCAAACCCCTCCACAATACGGATCGCCTGGGTAGAACAGACACGCATACAGTGAGAGCAACCGATACATTTGTCTCTGTCAATCTGAATGGAGTGTCTGTAGTTTCTGTCTTTCATCATACCCTGTAGCGCTTTAAGCCTGCTTTAGAAATTCACGGTTAACTCAAGTCGTGTCCCCACACCGGGGGTAGAGGTAAGCATCATCCTATCGCTGTTTTTCTTTATGTTGGGCAACCCCATCCCGGCACCGAAGCCCATTTGGCGCACCTCCTCCGTGGCGGTGGAGAAGCCCTCTTCCATTGCCCTGGCAATATCCTCAATGCCGGGCCCCTCATCTTCAATCACCACACTGATGGAGTGAGGTTGAATATCCACCTGCATGGCTCCGTTACGGGCATGTGCCACCACGTTCATCTCGGCTTCATACAGTGCAACCGCAATCCTGCGCAACACAAGCGGTGAGATGTTGAACTGCTTCAACGTTCGCTTCACCTCCGAGCTGGCACGGCCTGCAGCGCTGAAGTCACCCCCCTCTATGTTGTAACACATCCTCATCGGTACACCGGTTCAAGACCCTGCTGATAAAGTTTACCTGATACTTCGAACATCGTCGACCCGGTCACAATGACCGCGATATGGTTCTCTTTCGCCAGCTCAATCATCTCCTCTGTCACACGTTTATCACGTGCGAAAATAATGCAGGAGATATTGGACATCTCCGCCGTGCGTATAGCCTGTACTGTGCATAGTCCCGTTATGAGAACCGTGTTTTCCATCTGAAAGCGCAGCACATCACTCATCAGGTCAGATGCAAACGCTTTGGTGTAATCGCATGAAGTATGAGATTCAAGAAGGATCGTACCACTGATTAATTCGTTTACTTTATCTAAATTCATATATTTTTCCTATACAACCATTTCGCCTGCTTAGTATCCTCTCACCTGATAGTGCGTATGCAACAGATGATGCGACCGCTCACCCAGCGGCTCTTTGAGGAAATCCTCATAGATCCTTATGATTTCCGGGTTTTCGTGTGATTTACGGATCGCTTTATGTGCATCTTCAAGATAGATGGAGGCTGCACGTTTCTCACGTATCTCCGCGTTGGTCGGGATAGGCTGGCCGCCACCGCCCAGGCAGCCGCCGGGGCAGGTCATTATCTCGATGAAGCTGTAGGGAGAGGTGCCGTTTTTTATCTGATCGAGCAGGAGCCCGGCATTCTTCAATGTGTTGGCAACAGCCACCTTCAGGATCGTCCCGTTCAGATTGACATCCGCCTCTTTGATTCCCTGCAGCCCACGGACCGACTGGAAATCGACATTGCCCAGCTTCTCCCCGGTATATAGCTCATAGGCAGTCCTCAATGCGGCCTCCATCACCCCTCCGGTGCTGCCGAATATCACTGCTGCACCGGTAGATTCTCCCAGCGGGTTGTCGAATGCCTCCTCCGGAAGCTGTGCGAACGCGATCCCTGCTTCACGGAACATACGTGCCAGCTCACGCGTGGTGAGGGAGTAATCCACATCATAAAAGAGCTCCTCCTCCGTAAGGTGTAACCGCTCTTTCCAGTAGAGATAAGCCCCATCCATCTCAGGCCGGCGTGCTTCATACTTTTTGGCGGTACAGGGCATGATGGAGACAACAACGATGTCCCGCGGATCGATCCCTGTTTTTTCGGCATAATAGGTCTTGGCCACCGCACCGAACATCTGTTGCGGTGATTTACAGGTGGAGAGGTGGTCTAACTGTTCCGGATAAAAATGCTCGATGAACTTGATCCAGCCGGGTGAGCAGGAGGTGATCATCGGCAGCCTGCCTCCTGTCTGTATGCGGCGGAGCAGCTCGCTCCCCTCCTCCACGATGGTGAGGTCCGCAGCAAAATTGGTGTCGAACACCTTCGTGAAACCGAGACGTCGCAGGCCGGCGACCATCTGTCCCGTGACAAGAGAGCCAAAGGGCATTCCCATCGCCTCACCTATGCCCACGCGAATAGCCGGCGCTGTCTGCACCAGCACCACCTTCTCGGGATGGTGCAACAATGCCCCTACTTCAGCTACGCTACTCTTCTCGGTGATCGCACCCGTGGGACATACCAAAGCACACTGGCCGCAATTGGTGCAGGCCACCTGCCCCAGTCCGGCATCGAGAAAAGTGGAGACCCTGGTTTTCAGACCCCGTCCCGAGAAATCAATGGCTTTCACATTCTGCACGTTGCTGCATACGGCCACACAGCGTCCACAGAGGATGCACTTCTCCGGATCACGCACCAGCGAGAGGGACGATTCATCCTTCTCATAATGCTCTTTGCGGGTGCGGACGAACCGTTTCTCATTGATCCCCAGGGTAAAGGTCAGCTCCTGCAGTTCGCAGTTGCCGTTCCGGTCGCAGATAAGACAATCCTGCGGATGGTTGGCCAGCAACAGCTCCACGTTGAGCTTACGGGCCTCCATGGCCCGCGCACTGTTGGTCATTATCTCCATCCCTTCTGTCACCCTGGTGATGCAGGAGCGTAACAGTGACTTCGCCCCTTTCACCTCCACCACGCACACACCGCAGGAGGCGTTCTGTGAGACATCCTTCAGGTAGCAAAGCGAAGGGACATGGATACCGGCCAGACGACACGCCTCCATGATGGTTGTTCCTTCAGCCGCCTGTATGGTTTGATTATTTATCCTGACTTCCATCCTATGCAGATTGTTATTCACATTTAACATCACATCTCAAACATCTCAACACTTCATCCCGTGCCTGTGCACCCGTGAACCCGAAAGAGATCTCATTGAAATTGTTGACCCTGTCTCTCACGGAGAGGCGCCGGGCTAGGTTCTTCGGACTCGGCTCAGGACTCTGCGGCACCTCATTGCCATAGTTAAATTCACGCGACAGGAGATGGAAGCGCTCTTCCTGCATCAGTGCCTTGTCGATAGCGGCGGCAGCCCTCTTGGCCATACCCATCGCCTCTGCGGCGGTGGAGGGGCCGCTCACGGCATCGCCTCCGGCATAGATCTGCGGGTCTGAGGTGCGGAAGGTGAACCTGTCCGCAACAATACGCCCATCTTTTTCCAACTGCAGGCTCTCAACCAGATCGTTCGAATCGACCCGCTCGCCGACAGCCAGGATCACAGTATCACAGGGGATCTCTTCAAATATGCCGGTGGTGACCGGTCGGCTGCGGCCGCTGCGGTCAATACCTCCCCGCGACATTTTTTCTATGCGCAGCGCCCGCACCTGCCCCGAAGCATCGGCCAGAATTTCTGCAGGTGCTGAGAGGAAACGAAAGTGTATGCGCTCCTCTTCCGACTCCGATATCTCTACAGCGTTGGCTGGCATATCCTTCTTTTCACGACGGTATACAACCGTCACCTCCCTGTCCAGGCGCAACAGGCTGCGTGCGGCGTCGATGGCGACGTTTCCCGCACCGACAACCACTACATGCGCACCCGGCACGACTGTTTTACCCTCTGCCAGCTCCTTTAAAATTGCTGTTCCCGCGAAAACACCTTTCGCATCCTCCCCGGGTACATTCAAACCGACATCTTTCCAGGCACC
Organism: Proteiniphilum sp.; assembly: GCA_015478855.1. Taxonomy (GTDB): domain Bacteria; phylum Bacteroidota; class Bacteroidia; order Bacteroidales; family Dysgonomonadaceae; genus Proteiniphilum. The sequence goes on along the minus strand of JADMKJ010000054.1, from coordinate 22,541 downwards.
AATCGCGATATAGACCGCATCAAAATCTCTTTTCAACGCTGTCAGCGAGAGATTATTCCCCAGTCGCCGGTTCATCATGAACTGCACACCCAGCATCTCCACCACCCTGATCTCTTTCTGCAATATCTCCTTTGGCAGACGGTACTGAGGGATACCGTAACGGAGTACACCTCCCGCCTCGGGAAAGGCATCGTAGAGGATCACCGCATGCCCCAGACGCACCAGGTAGAAGGCGGCTGTCAGCCCGGCAGGCCCGCCCCCCACGATGGCTATTCTCTTTCCGGTGGAGGGCAGTTTCTCGTTGATCATCTTCCGGTAAATCTCATTCTCTTTCCCCAGCTGATACATGGTATCGGCCAGATAACGATGGATCTCTCCCTGCGACACAGGCTGATCCAGCATCTCACGCCGGCAGCGCATCTGGCAATGGAAATGGCAGATCCTGCCTATCGTGCCGGGCAGCGGATTATCCCGCAGCGTGAGCTCAAAGGCATCCTCCCACCGCTCCTCCTTGATCAGCTCGATATATCCGGGGATGTTCATATGCAACGGACAGCTGTTTTCACACAGCGCCATGAAGAGTGACTCACAGGTGCCTGCACGGCATCTTTTTTCCCTGATATGCTCCTCATACTCATGCCTGAAATACCTCATCGTGGTGATCACAGGATTGGGGCTGGTCTGCCCGAGTGCACAGAGGGAAGAGTCTTTCATCACCCTGCCCAGAAGCTCCAGCAGGGCCAGATCGGAAGGTTTACCCTCCCCTTCGGTGATGCGCGTGAGGATGGTGAGTGCCTGTGATAACCCTTCGCGGCAGGGGGTACATTTACCGCACGACTCACCGGCGTTGAATGCAAGGAAATAGCGTGCGACATCCACCATACAGTTGTCCTGATCCATCACCACCATACCGCCGGAGCCCATGATGGCACCGATGCCGGTCAGTGACTCGTAATCGACCGGCGTGGAGAAATACTCCACTGGGATGCAACCACCTGAGGGGCCACCTGTCTGCACCGCTTTCACACACCTGGAGGTGCCTGTCCCTTCGCCGATGCTGAACACAAACTGTTCCAGCCTTGCACCGAGGGGCAGCTCCACCAGGCCGGTATTCTTCACTTTGCCTACCAGGGAGAAGACTTTCGTCCCCGGGCTCTTTTCCGTGCCGATAGATCTGAACCAGGCGCTCCCCTTCTCGATGATAAGCGGTATATTACACCAGGTCTCCACGTTGTTGATGTTGGTCGGCTTGCCGTACAGCCCCCTGCTTGCAGGATAGGGAGGTCGTGGCAGCGGGCGACCCGCCTTGCCTTCAATGGAGGCAATCAGCGCCGTCTCCTCACCGCAGACAAACGCACCGGCACCCTCCACGATGTCCAGGGTAAAGCTGAAACCTGATCCCAGGATATTGTCTCCCAGCAGACCATACTCCTCAGCCTGCTCAATCGCTTTTTTTAGTCGTTTCACCGCAAGCGGGTATTCCGCCCTGACGTAGGCAATCCCCTTCCCGGCACCCATGGCATAGGCACCGATCAGCATCCCTTCGATGATCATGTGCGGATCGCTCTCAATCTCATTGCGGTTCATATAGGCTCCCGGATCGCCCTCATCGGCATTGCAGATGATATATTTCTCGTCGGACTCCTGCTTGTGCATGATCTCCCATTTCACACCCGTGGGGAAGCCGGCACCACCGCGGCCGCGCAGCTTCGACGCTGTCACCTCATGGATAACGGCCGAAGGCTCATAACCGGCAAGGACCGTAGCAAGGGCATTATAACCACCCACAGCGATATAATCGAGGATCTCCTCCGGGTCAATAAGGCCGGCATGACGTAATACCACCTTCTTCTGTCCCCTGAAAAAAGGGATCTCATCCCAGTGAGGGATCTCATCAGAACCCTTTCCGAAGGTCACTTCCGAGGTGAGGAAATCCCACGCATCTATCCTGCATAATAGCTTATCCCTGTATATCTTACCTTTTGTAAGACTCTCAATAAGTGGTGATATATCCTGTTCGTTCACTTTGCTGTAGACCAGCACCGCCCTGCCCGGCTGGAAGAGCATCACCACCGGCTCTTCGGCACAGAAGCCGAAGCAACCTGTCTGCTTGAGCTGAAAACCAAAATCCGCTTCTGCGAGCTGCTTCTCCAGCTGCTGATAGACAGTATCCGCACCGTTGCCGATGCCACAGGTTCCCATCCCCACCAGGATCATCGGTACAGCAGGAAGGATCCGCTCCTGATGAAGCGCTCTCATTTTCTTCATATCAGACGGTTTCATACGATTTATTTATTTTTTCAAATCAGCGTGTTTGGAACTTTTGCGTTAAACGAGAACAGAGTAAATTCATTTACCTTGCTGAGTGCAGCAAAAGTCTAACTTTAGTGAACTCGCTTTAATCATGTCTTTGCGGGAGAACAATTTTCTTGCTCGTTTCATATGATATCGTTTTGCTGGTTTCCTCCTCTTTCACACGGTTCACAATTTTCAATAATTTCCTTGCGTTCACACTGCTGTGAATCACCCCATCCACCTCCACCACAGGCGATTGAGCGCACTGCCCGAAGCAGGCCACCGTCTTGATGGTAAACAGATTATCGGGGGTGGTGAAAGAGGAATCCCTCTCATCGTCATCTCTTTTATAACCGAGGATAGCAGGGATATCATCCAGCAGCGCCTTCGAGCCCTTGGTGTGACAGGCGGTGCCTCTGCATACAACGATCGTGTGCTTACCCTGTGGTTTTAAATTAAAATAGGAGTAAAAGGTGGCTACACTATACACCTGCGTATAGGGGATATGCAACTTCCTGGCTATTTCTGCCAGCGTTTCCCCGGGAAGATATTTAAAATGATTCTTTTCTTGTGCCTCCTCCAGGGTAGTGAGCAGCATACCAGGTTTCCCACGTTGTTTTTCAATGATTTCATCGGGGAGATTTCCGGAAACCGGACGCTTGATTTGTGTTTCCATAAGCAACTATTTATTAAACAACAATCAATGTATCGGCAAAAAAAGGTACTTAACCACCTTAAAGGCAATCATAGTGCGACCTATGATGCAACTTGTTTTTTCATATTGGTATATGCATTCTGATATACACATCTTATATATCATTTCATTGGACAAATATAATCAATTCGGACAAATTAAAGAATTTTTTCTTTAATTATTTTCTGATCGTGTATACCTTCGTGTTGAGAGCGATGAAACAACAGGAATATATGCATGTTAGTGAAATATTTTGTACTTTTGTAGCAAATTCTGCTTTCAACCACGGAAAGCGGATGATAATAAGATGAAACAGGCATATAGTCTGCATTGAGTTGCATGAAGAGAATCTGTGCAGATTCCATAGGCTGCCAGGAGAAAAAAATAACCGTATGAAACGAGCATTTGAATTATTATCTTTCGGGTAAGATGTTTTCCGCGCGTTCCATACACCTTGACGTAAATAGTAGAAATATCGTATGAACAATTTAGAACTGAGTGAACAGGAGATCATACGCCGGCAAAGCCTCGACGAACTGAGAAAAATGGGCGTAGAACCCTATCCTGCGGCGTTGTATAACGTGAATGCCTGGTCCACCGATATAAAAAATGACTTCAAAGATGACGATGAGCCCCGTCCTGTAACCATTGCAGGGCGCATCATGAGTCGTCGTATCATGGGAAAAGCATCGTTCATTGAACTGATGGATTCCAAAGGGAGGATACAGGTCTATATCACCCGTGATGATATCTGCCCCGGTGAGAACAAGGATCTCTACAACACCATCTTCAAGAAACTGACCGATATTGGTGATTTCGTGGGCATTACGGGATTTGTTTTTCGTACCCAGACAGGTGAGATCTCGGTGCATGCCGAGACGCTTACCATACTGTCGAAGTCGCTGAAACCACTGCCGGTGGTGAAGGTGAAAGACGGCGTGGCATATGACAGGTTCACCGACCCCGAACTACGATATCGTCAGCGCTATGTGGACCTGCTGGTGAATGAGGGTGTCAGGGATATTTTCGTGAAACGTACCCGCATCTTCGATGCGATGCGCGAATTTTTCAATCTCCGGGGTTACCTGGAAGTAGATACACCTGTATTGCAAAACATCCCGGGTGGTGCCGCCGCACGTCCCTTCACCACACATATGAACGCGCTCGACATCGACCTCTATCTCAGGATCGCCAACGAGCTCTACCTGAAACGTCTGATCGTCAGCGGCTTTGAAGGGGTGTATGAGTTCTCCCGGAATTTCCGGAATGAGGGGATGGACCGCACACACAATCCCGAGTTCACGGTGATGGAGATTTATGTTGCCTACAAGGATTACAAGTGGATGATGGAGTTCACCGAACAGATGCTTGAGTATGTGATCCTGAAGGTGCTGGGGACGACCAAAGTGAAAGTGGGTGAGATTGAGCTCGATTTCAAGGCACCCTACAGGCGCGTTACCATGATCGATGCCATCAGAGAGCACACCGGCATAGACATCAGCGGCATGGATGAGAACCAGCTGCGTGATGTCTGTAAGACACTGGGTGTGGAACAGGATGAGACGATGGGCAAAGGAAAGCTCATCGATGAGATATTCGGAGAAAAAGCAGAGGGTAAATATATTCAACCCACCTTCATCATCGATTACCCGATTGAGATGTCACCTCTCTGTAAACGTCACCGCGACAACCCGGAGCTGACAGAACGGTTTGAGCTGATGGTCAACGGCAAGGAGCTGGCCAACGCCTATACAGAGCTCAACGACCCTGTTGATCAGCGCGGCCGGTTCGAAGAGCAACTGCGTCTTTCGGAGAAAGGAGATGACGAGGCGATGTTCATCGACCAGGATTTCCTGCGTGCACTGGAGTATGGCATGCCCCCCACATCCGGTATGGGCATAGGCATGGACAGGCTCACCATGATGCTTACCGGGCAGACAACCATACAGGAGGTGCTGCTCTTCCCCATGATGCGTCCCGAGAAAACAGTGACGAGAGACTCCGCAGAGAGGTACACAGGGATAGGTGTGCCTGAAGAGTGGGTCGAGCTGCTGCAGAAGGCGGGCTATCTGCAGGTGAAGAGCCTGACGGGCATGAACCCCAACAAGCTGCATCAGGAGATCTGCGGACTGAACAAAAAGTTCAGGATGGGTTTGAACAATCCCACCCCCGATGAGGTTAAAACATGGGTAGAGCATGCATCTGAACTTTAACAGCCTCACAATCTGAAATAACTGACAGAATGGATTCAATCGGCAAAATCTGCATCCTTGGAGGCGGCACCTGGGGCACAGCACTGGCTAAAATGGTTTTGATGAACCAAAAGCACATGAACTGGTATATTCGCCGTGATGATCAGATTGAGGGCTTTTACAAACTGGGACATAATCCCAATTACCTGACAAATGTCAAGTTCAACCTGGCACAGATCACCTTCTACTCCAATATAGAGAAAGCGATCAAGGATTCTGATACGATCATCGTCGCCATCCCCTCCCCCTATGTGAAACAATATTTCCGCCGCATGTGGAACAGTACGTTCCGTGGCAAATTCATGGTCTCCGCGTTGAAAGGGATCATACCGAACGATAACATGGTGATGAGTGAGTTTCTTGCCTCCAACTTCAAAATTCCCCCGGAGGATATAGGGGTGCTCTCCGGACCATGCCATGCCGAAGAGGTGGCGCTTGAGCGGCTGTCGTTCCTGACGATAGCCAGCAAAGATGAGACGAAAGCGAAACTGCTCGCCGAAGCCATCAGCTCCAGGATCCTGAAAACACGCATCTCCAATGATGTGGTCGGCATTGAGCTGGCGGCTGTGTTGAAAAATATATACGCCATTGCGGCCGGCATATGCCAGGGGCTGCTCTATGGCGATAATTTCCAGGCGGTGCTGATGAGCAACAGCGCCAGGGAGATGTCCCGCTTTCTCGATGGGGTGGTACCCATTGAACGCAACATAGCAGAACAACATTACCTGGGAGATATGCTCGTCACCGGCTATTCGCAGTTCAGCCGCAACAGGACCCTGGGTGCGATGATAGGAAAAGGCTACTCGGTGAAGTCGGCGCAACTGGAGATGGAGATGATAGCCGAAGGCTACTATGGGGCAAAATGTATCTACGAGCTGAACGATCGCTTTAAGATTGACATGCCCATCGCCCGGACGGTCTACCAGATCCTCCACGAGAAGCTTCCGCCACAGGCAGCCATCAGGAAGCTGATTGATTTTTTCTGATGCGGATTGAATGGCGGAACTGAATTTCAGCTTCTATTTAATATCAATCAGGCAGATTAAGTCTGATCCAATAAAAAAAGCACTGCTTACAATGAATAAAAGTTTCAAACAGACCAAAATAAAATAACAATGGATAGTATTCAACTAAACATCAAACATGTCTCCGATTTTCTTTCAGAAGAAACTATTCTGAAACAATCGGCTCACGCAACAGCCAGCAATCAGGCGTTATATGATGGCTCACGCGAAGGAAACGATTTTCTGGGATGGGTCACCCTCCCCTCATCTATCACCGAAGAGGCGCTGAGAGAGATTGAAGATGCGGCAACCGTACTACGTACGCACTGTGAAGCAGTAGTGGTGATAGGCATCGGCGGCAGCTACCTGGGTGCCCGGGCAGTGATCGATGCACTCTCAGGCTCTTTCGACTGGCTGCAGGACACAAAAGAACGCAGGAATCCTGTGATCCTCTATGCCGGCAACAATATCAGTGAAGATTATCTGCATGAACTGATGAATTTTCTGGAAGAGAAACAGTTCGGGATTATCAACATCTCCAAATCCGGCACGACAACCGAACCGGCACTGACTTTCCGCCTCCTGAAAGATCAGCTCGAACGTAAGGTGGGAAAAGAGGAAGCCCGGAAACGAATCGTGGCCATCACCGATGCCTCCAGGGGTGCTCTTCGCACACTGGCAACAACAGAAGGTTACAAAACGTTTGTCATCCCCGACAATGT
>JADMKJ010000054.1:0-15474 GCA_015478855.1 Proteiniphilum sp. | reverse complement strand
AGTTATCGTATGAAGACAATCACATTTGAAAAGAAAATCCAGGCTCCCATTGAAAAAGTGTGGGACATTTTATGGAATGATCAATCATACCGGGAGTGGACAAAACATTTTACACCTGGCGCTCATTATGAGTCTGACTGGGAAACAGGAGGCAAGATCCTTTTTCTTGATGCCGATCGCAACGGAATGTCAGCGACCATCACGAAGCTGGAGAAACCATATGAAGTGATCTTCAAGCACCTGGGTGAAGTGTCGGACGGAAAGGAAGGAGAGCCCTACGGAAAAGGTTCATTTGAAAAATATCTCCTTCAGGAGTCAGATGGCTTTACCACCCTTACTGTCTCCGTGGATCTGGACGATGAATATGAACATGTCATGGATGAAGGGTTCACCAACGGGCTGGAAGAGGTGAAGAAGCTGGCAGAAAGCAATAAATGAGACTATCACCGGTCGGTCAGAAAACAATTAAAAAGGAAGATTTACAGATCTTCCTTTTTTTAATGCCGTAAAAAGGAGCTGCCGGACTTCTGCGGTAACCTTTCGGCACACATTCTTCCGATGTGGGATAAAAATCGTAACTTTGTAATGAACATTGAACAAGTCATAAGAATAAGATGAATCATCATTTGAAAGAATATCTCAGGAAGCATCATTACCCACGTTTTGAAATTAAAGCCATTCTCTTCGATATGGATGGTGTGCTGTACGACTCCATGCCTGCACATGCTGACTCCTGGCAGAAGACGATGGAGGAGTTTGGTTATTCCACCACAACACCTGTTGAGTTTTATCTCCATGAAGGCCGACTGGGGCAAGCAACCATCAACATCATCACCGAAAGAGAGTTTGGCCGTGAAGCCACTGTGAAAGAGCTGGAAATGATCTACACACGTAAAACGGAGTTATTCCGGGAGTACAACAGCGGAGAGACAATCACCGGCGCCGGGCAGGTGCTGGAGCTGGTGAAAGAGAAGGGATTAACGCCGGTGCTGGTCACAGGATCCGGCCAGCCCTCATTGCTGGGCCGTCTCGACGCCCATTTCCCGGGCACCTTCACTCCACGAACCATGGTGACAGCGTTTGATGTGGTCAACGGTAAACCCGACCCTGAGCCATTTCTGCAGGGACTCAAAAAAGGAGGTGATCTGCAACCCCACCAGGCGATCGTGATTGAAAATGCGCCGCTGGGCATCGAAGCAGCCGTAGGGGCAGGCATCTTCACCATCGCGGTCAACACGGGGCCTCTTCCCGACGCTGTGCTTAGTGAAGCAGGTGCTTCGGTCGTCTTTGATTCCATGGCACAGCTGCTGGAGGAACTACCCGGACTACTCCGCCAGGCTGATACAACCGGCATCTGAGACCACATCACCGGGGCGGGCAGAATGGACGGGAATGAGCGTGGTCCATACAAGCATCACACAAAACAGATAAAATAATGAAACAGATCACTTTATTTGTTATCGTCTGCATTTTGACAGCCTGTTCAGCCAACAGGAAACAATCACCCCGCGAGCTGATAGCCGCTGAGACCGATGCGGGCAACTTCACCCGCGCTTCGCAGATAATCGACTCACTGCTATTACACCGGGAGATGAGCAATGAGAGAAAAGAAGCACTCCGCTTTGCAAAAGATTCGCTGCACCGGGTGATGCTTGATTTTATCAGAAGCCGCGAAGAGATCATCAGCTGGATTGAGCAGCAGCATCAATTTACCCCGACAGCGGAGCAGCTCAACCGATGGGAATCATCCAAAGCACTTGAATACAGGCTGATCGACGGGGAGAAACGCTACTTCCGCAACGCTGCAGCCAACATATTCAGGCTGGATAGTGCAGCAGGAAAGCTTTCAGCGGCATCCCCCACAACAGCTGAGAGCGGCACAAAGAAGATTCTCGACAGCCATCTCACACAACTCATCCCCACCGGGACAAAAGGAAGATACCTGTTACCGAAAGTACCGGTACAGGTGAGATACACACTCACCGTCGAACCCGGCATGACGGAAGAGGGAGAGACGATCCGTGCATGGCTGCCCTATCCGAGGCAGGATATAGAGAGACAGACAGATGTGCGATTCATCGACGCCTCACAGGAGGAGTACATATTTTCGGAGGATAAAACAGGGCATACCTCTATCTATATGGAACAACAATCCCGGAGGGGAGAGACGGCTGTTTTTTCGGTTGCATATGCTTTCAGCTCACAGGGTGAGTGGTTCGATCTCACCCAACTCAACATACAACCTTATCAGACTTCGGCAGAGGATTACAGGAAATACACCTCGGAGCGGATCCCCCATATCCGGTTTTCTGAAAAAATCAAAACGCTGACCGACAGCATCACCAGAGAGGCAGATACACCTGTCGGAACGCTGCAGGCTATCTATCGTTACATCGTAGCGCACTATCCCTGGGCCAGCGCACTGGAATATTCCACCATCGCTGACATACCCGCCTATGTGATCGAAAACGGGAAGGGCGATTGCGGACAGGTGACCCTGCTGCTTATCACCATGCTGCGCTACAAAGGGATACCCGCACGCTGGCAGAGCGGATGGATGACACATCCGGGCGAAGTGAACCTGCACGACTGGGCAGAGGTTTACTTTGAAGGTGTGGGGTGGATCCCTGTGGATGTATCCTTCGGACGTGGAGAGCCCCTCGAAAACGAGAAAGGAAGAGAATTCTTCATGTCGGGGATTGACTCCTACCGTCTTTACGTCAACGCTGATTATTCAGACATCTTCTTTCCTGAAAAGCAGTACCCCCGCAGCGAGACAGTCGATTTTCAACGCGGAGAAGTGGAGACTGACAACTGGAATCTATATTTCGATCAATGGGATTATAAGATGGAAATTACCTATCAGTAATTCATCCAATTTTCTTACCTTTGCCTCAGTACACCTGTAAACCCGATGCATATGCAAATAAACGATCTCGGTTTCCTGCGCGTGGCTGCCGCGTCACCCGTGCTGAGAGTTGCCGACTGTGATTACAATACGGCAGAGATAAAATCGGTGATAGAGCGTGCCGTGCAGGAAGAGGTACAGCTACTCTGTTTCCCCGAGCTCTCTATCACCGCCTACAGCTGCGGCGATCTCTTTTTTCAGGAAGCGCTGCAGCGAAAAGCAGTAGCTTCACTTGCAGAGCTGGCCTCATTTATGAAAGAGAAACACTCTCTTATCGCCATCGTCGGCCTGCCACTGCGTATCAACAGCTCTCTCTTCAATGTGGCGGCAGTCATCTCATCGGAGGGGATCCTGGGTATTGTGCCAAAGACGAATATCCCCAACGACAGGGAGTTTTACGAAAAACGATGGTTTGCGCCGGCTGCCGACCTGACTGGTTACTCCTTGGAGATCAATGGCGAAGAGGTATCCGTCAACAAAGAAGGGATGATCTTCCGCACACCTTTCGCAAATTTCGGCATTGAGATATGTGAGGATCTCTGGATGCCCTCACCCCCCTCCTCCGGGCTGGCCATGCAGGGAGCCGACCTGCTCTTCAACCTCTCTGCCAGCAACGAGCTGGTGGGCAAGAACCGTTACCGCAGATCGCTCGTGCAACAGCAATCAGGACGGTGCAACGCGGCCTATGTCTATGCCTCGGCGGGGTGTGGGGAATCAACCACCGACCTGGTCTTCTCCGGCGCCTGTTTTATCGCTGAGAACGGCGCCATGCTGACGGAATCGAAACGCTATTCACCGGAGAGTGAGCTGATCATTGCCGATATAGATATCAATGCGCTTCGTCACGACCGGCTGACGAACACCAATTTCACCACAATGGGCACCGCCACGGAGATCGATTGTCACATAGATCCGGTTTCACCCTTAACGATGCGGCGATCGTTCAACCCGCATCCCTTTATTCCTTCAAAAGATATCGCCGAAGAGAACCTCTCTGAGGTATTTAACATCCAGACACACGGGCTGGCGAAACGTCTGCAGCACACCGGGATAAAAACAGTTACCATCGGCGTTTCGGGAGGGCTGGACTCTACACTTGCACTCCTTGTCACGATCAGGACGTTCGATCTCCTCGGGCTGCCGCGAGAGAATATCATCGGCATCACCATGCCCGGCTTCGGCACCACCGGCAGGACCTACAGCAACGCCATCGAGCTGATGAAAGCTTCCGGCGTGACCGTGAAGGAGATCTCTATCGTGGATGCGGTGAAACAGCATTTCACAGATATAGGCCATGATATTGCCGACCATAGCATCACCTATGAGAACAGCCAGGCACGTGAACGGACGCAGATACTGATGGATTACGCCAACAAGACCGGAGGGCTGGTGGTGGGAACCGGCAATCTATCGGAGCTGGCACTGGGATGGGCTACCTATAACGGCGACCAGATGTCGATGTACGGCGTCAACGCCAGTGTGCCCAAAACACTCGTGGCCTCACTCGTGCGATGGATAGCTGAGACGCAGATGGAAGACGCTCCCCGCAGGATCCTGCTTGATGTGCTCGACACCCCATTCAGTCCCGAGCTGCTCCCGGCAGGCAAGGATGGAAAGATAGCACAGAGGACGGAGCATTTCGTCGGCCCCTATGAGCTGCACGACTTCTTCCTCTACCGCATGCTTCGTTACGGCGACACCCCTCAACGCATCCTCTTCATGACAGAACAGGCGTTCACATCTATCTACCCTGCCACAGAAATAGTGAAATGGCTGAAGCTTTTCTATAAACGCTTCTTCGCACAGCAGTTCAAACGCTCCTGCATGCCCGACGGACCCAAGGTGGGCTCCATCAACCTCTCTCCGCGCGGCGACTGGCGCATGCCGAGTGATGCTGTCGCCGCCATCTGGCTCAATGAGCTGGAGAAGATCCCCGGCAAACAGGATCCTGAATCCCGCACATCGTAACACCCCATCCCTGAAACAGTGAAACGGTAAAACGCAAAAAACATCTAATCTTCAACTTATAAACATGCAACAACTGATCTCCCTTTTCACCTCACTTACCGGCGAAACCGGACCCACACTGGAAGCACTGCCCTCATCGGGCTCCAACCGCAGGTATTACCGACTCACTAAAGGAGACAGAAATCTTATCGGTGTATACGGAGAGTCTCGCGAGGAAAACAGGGCTTTCATCTCACTGGCACACCATTTCCGGGCACAGGAACTGAACGTGCCAAAGGTGGTTGCCGTCTCCGCCGATGAGATGTTCTACCTGCAGGAGGACCTGGGAGACAAGGTGCTATTCGATCTTATCAGGGGTGGACGTACCACGGGCGTATTCAGTCACGAGGAAAAAGAGCTGCTGCACAAAACCATCTCACTCCTGGCCGATTTTCAATACCTGGGTGCCCGGGATCTCGATTTCAGCATCTGTTACCCGCTGCCTGAATTCAACCACCGTTCCGTGATGTGGGATCTGAATTATTTCAAGTACAGCTTCCTGAAGACAACGGGGATGGAATTTCAGGAGGACCTGCTGGAGAACGATTTCGAGAAAATGGCAGCCACACTGCTGGAAGATGCCACGGAGACCTTTATGTACCGCGACTTTCAGTCACGCAACGTGATGCTTGTAGATGGTAATCCTTTTTTCATCGATTTCCAGGGCGGGAGAAAAGGACCTCTCTATTACGATGTAGCCTCATACCTGTGGCAAGCGAAAGCCAATTTCCCGGCCGAGCTGCGGGATGAACTGATCTCCACCTATATCGCTTCACTGAAAAAATACCAGCCGGTCGATGAGCAGGCTTTTCACAACCATCTGCGTCAGTTTGTACTCTTCCGCACCCTGCAGGTGCTTGGCGCCTACGGCTTCAGAGGCTATTTTGAAAAAAAACCACACTTTATACAGAGTGTCCCCTTTGCATTGAATAACCTGCGCGAGCTGCTGAAGGAGGGGTTCGGCGATTATCCCTATCTTTGCAGGATATTAAACGAGATGACCGGCCTGAAACAGTTCGCCGACACACAAAAGCGGGAGCTGGAGGTACGTGTCTACAGCTTCGCCTACAAGAAAGGAATACCTGACGATCAGTCAGGCAATGGCGGCGGCTACGTCTTCGATTGCCGTGCCATCAACAATCCGGGTAAGTACGAACGTTACAACAACGTGACCGGACTGGATGAGCCGGTGATCAAGTTCCTCGAGGAAGATGGAGAGATCGTCACCTTTCTGAACAATATCAATCCGCTTATCGATCAGCATGTGAAACGATATATGGAACGTAACTTCACCAACCTGATGATCTCATTCGGCTGTACCGGCGGTCAGCACCGTTCGGTCTACGCGGCACAGAAGGTGGCGGAACATATCTCGGCGAAATTCGGGATAAGAGTAACCCTGATACACCGGGAGCAGAACCTGGAGCAGGAGTTCAGAAAGAGAAAATAAAAAACTGCGATCACCTGTCAGCTTGTTAGCTGGGGTGGATGAACAGTGCAAGCTTTCTTCAGTAATTATTATAGATTCAACATTGATAATGAAAGCGATGATCTTTGCCGCCGGAATGGGCACACGACTTAAACCGCTGACAGACACCATACCCAAGGCGCTGGTACCTGTGGGAGGGAAGCCACTGCTGCAACATGTAATAGAGAAACTGAAAAATGCCGGCTTCGATGAGATCATCATCAACATCCATCATTTTGGCGATCAGATCATCGACTTTGTCGCATCAGAGAACCAGTTCAACATCCGTATCGAATTCTCGGATGAACGGGAAAAACTGCTTGATACAGGCGGAGGGATTAAGAAAGCTGCCTGGTTCTTTGATGATAACAAACCATTCCTCGTACATAATGTGGATATCCTCTCCAATATTGATCTTTCTGAACTATATACCACACACATCAGGGGAAACTCCCCGGGCACGCTGGTATGCAGTGATCGGGAGACATCACGCTATCTGCTTTTCGACAGTGAACACCACCTGAAAGGATGGTTCAATAAAAAGACAGGGGAGACAAAATCACCTGTCCCCTCTCTACAACCAGCGCACTATCAGAAACTTGCTTTTTCGGGAATACATATCCTCCATCCATCTATCTTCAACCATATGCAGGATTTGCCCGATCGCTTTCCGATCATTGACTTCTATCTCTCTCTTTGTGACAGGGAGAAAATCACCTGCTTTATCCCAAAAGAACTGAAAATGATGGATGTGGGAAAACTGAACTCACTGAAAGACGCTGAACATTTTCTCTATTAAATTTTATCACAACTTTACATCTTTTGCCATTTTCCCACAATGAATCAACTATTTTAAGTTCTATATTGTTAATTCTAGTTAATTACTTATGATATCAATAATATTTTTAATTAATAGGTTGTATATATTAATCTTTTACTCTTTATTTGTGATATTATTTTAAATTCATTAATAGAATGGTGATCAACAACACAACAATAAATGCAACTGATTAGATGATGGATTTTAACTTATTGGAGAAAAAATACAAAGACGAACTATTAGAAAACGTAGTTCCTTTTTGGCTAAACCACTCTCAAGACGGAGAGTTTGGCGGCTTTTACACCTGTCTCGACAGAGAAGGAAAAGTTTATGATACCGACAAATTCATATGGCTTCAGGCAAGGCAGGTATGGATGTTCTCAATGCTTTATAACAAGGTAGAGAAACGACAGGAATGGCTCGACTCGGCTGTTCAGGGTGCCGAATTTCTGAAGAAAAACGGCCATGACGGCAACCTCAACTGGTATTTCTCGCTCACACGCGAGGGGACCCCCCTGGTGGAACCATACAATATATTCTCTTACGCTTTCGCCACGATGGCTTTCGGGCAACTAAGCCTGGCAACCGGGAATCAGGAGTATGCCAATATCGCCAAACAGACCTTCCAAATCATCCTATCCAAAAAGGACAATCCAAAGGGGAAATGGAACAAGGCATTTCAAGGAACCCGAGATCTTAAAGGGTTCTCATTGCCGATGATCTTGTGTAACTTGTCGATGGAGATTGAACATCTTCTTGAGAAAGCGTTCCTGGAAACAATCATCGAAGAGTGCATTCACGAAGTGATGGAGGTGTTTTTGCGTCCTGAACTGGGAGGATTGATCGTTGAAAATGTAAATAGCGACGGATCACTGTCGGACAGTTTCGAGGGAAGAACGATCAACCCCGGACACGGTATCGAAGCAATGTGGTTTATCATGGACCTAGGTGTAAGGCTTAATCGTCCCGAACTGATCGAGCAAGCTGTGGAGACCACACTGAAAACACTTGAATTCGGTTGGGACAAGCAATATGGCGGCATCTTCTACTTCCTGGACAGAAAAGGATGTCCACCTCAGCAACTGGAATGGGATCAGAAGCTTTGGTGGGCACATATTGAAACGTTGATTTCCCTACTGAAAGGGTATCAGTTAACCGGCTCAAAAGAGTGTCTCGAATGGTTTGAAAAAGTGCATCATTATACCTGGGAACACTTCAAGGATCCGGAGCACCCGGAGTGGTGGGGCTATCTGAACCGTCAGGGTGAGGTGCTGCTTGACCTAAAAGGGGGTAAATGGAAAGGATGTTTCCACGTGCCTAGAGGATTGTATCAGTGCTGGAAAACATTAGAAATAATTGATGTTAAAAATAAAAGACAAATGAGTTAACTCATAACCGTTAGTAATAGATGTTTAAAAATCTCAAATAAATGACACCACAGACAAGCACTAAGCTGAGTACATTTCCGAGATTTCTTAACCCTAATCATTAAATTAAAAAAACAGATTAAAGGCATCGGCTAATGCCGATTTTATAAATGTTATTCGAAATAATATGTCTAAATTGTAAACACATGAAAAAAAAGAACGAAAGAAAGGACAATAGACTTTTATACTGTCTATTAAATACACTATTTGTGATGAGCTTGCTTTTCTTTGTCAATTTTGGGGTATACGCTCAAACAAATTTAAAAGGGAAAGTAACAGATAATAAAGGAGAACCTTTAATTGGAGTGAATGTCGTTGAAAAAGAAACACTACAGGGAACAATAACTGATATTGATGGAGAATTCAGTCTTTCTGTTTCTACTCAAGATGCAATTATTGAATTTTCTTATGTAGGATTTAAAACAGTAGAGATCCCATTAAATGGAAGAACATTATTAAATCTCACCCTAACTGAAGATACGGAATTGTTGGATGAAGTTGTTGTTGTAGGATATGGAGTTCAAAAAAGAGTCCATATGACAGGTGCTGTCTCTCAGATATCTTCTAAGGAGCTTACCAGTGCCCCAATGCAAAACGTTTCAAACATGCTAACAGGTAAAATTCCGGGGTTAACGAGTATCCAAAGATCAGGGAAACCAGGTGAAGATGGCACATCTTTGTTAGTACGAGGACAAAACTCATTTACAGGGAATATTTCACCAATGATTATTGTAGATGGGGTACCACGTCCAATCGATTACGTAAACCCAAATGACATCGAATCAATTTCAGTTCTGAAAGATGCATCAGCCTCCATATACGGTGTGCAAGGAGCTAATGGAGTTATCCTGATAACAACAAAATCAGGAGGAGAAGGACCTGCAACCATCTCATATGATGGTTCTGTTACCATTACACAAAATACTGCAATGCCCAAAATGCTTAATGCAGCCGATTATATGTATTGGAATAACAAAGCTAAACTGATGGATGGATTAACCCCAAGTTGGACTGCCGACATCCAAAATAAGGTAATGTCTAATGACCCGAACAGTATATGGGGTCAAACAGACTGGCTCGACGAAATATTTAGAACAGGTATAACGAATCAACATAATATTTCAGCGTCAGGTGGTACCGAAAGAACAAAGTATTATGCAAGTCTTGGTGTAATGGACCAGGAAGGAACAATGATTAATACTGGTTATAAGCGTTACAACCTTCGTACAAACCTGGATATTCAAGTTGCAAAAAACCTGAGATTAACGGCTAATATGGCTGGTCACCGTTCCGACAGAGATTGGCCTGGCACTGCAATTAGCAACCAAGGAGAATTCAATCCTGTAAGGCAAGCAATAAATTCAATTCCCATTATTAAGTCACGTTATAATGACCTACCAGTTGCATGGTATGGATCTACCTATATGGTAAACGGGCATGCTGCACTAACCGAGTCTGGATATAAAAAGCAAAGCAGATGGAATCTTGACTCTAACGTTAAGCTGGAATACGATTTCTCAGATTTAGCTCAAGTCCTAAAAGGACTTAAAGGTTCAATATTTGGCTCATATAACTACAGCAATACAATTGACTCAAATTACGATCGATATTATCAACTTTATTATGTAACCCAAAATTTTGACGAAGGAGTAGGTGGTGCCAGTGGATTTAACTCTGATAATTCATACCTGAAAGCAGCATCATGGGGAGACAATTGGTTGATACGCCCACAGATTGATTATTCACGTGATTTCAACGATCACCATGTTGCGGCACTATTTGCTTATGAAGCCAAAAAAAGTTATTCAAACACAATGACAGGAACGAAAAGAGGTTACTACAGCGATGAACCTGTTGACTTATCTTTGGGAACCATTCTTCCTGAAGTTCCTATTTCAGGTTCACATTTATACTCTGGTGGCCAATTATCCTATATCGGACGTGTTAATTATGCATACTCAACCAAATATCTCGCAGAAGTAGCATTCAGGTATGATGGATCTTATATTTTTGCTCCAGGTAATCGCTGGGGATTCTTTCCGTCTACTTCATTAGGATGGGTAATCTCAGAAGAAGATTTTTTTAGGAGCATGACTCAAAACATTGATTATCTCAGAATACGCGCGAGCTTTGGAAAAAGTGGAAATGATTCGGTTAGTCCATTCCAGCATTTTTCACTATATTCTCTTGCAAACAATAGCATGGTCTTAGGAAACCAGCCTATATCACAATTCTATGCATCAAACAGTTATATTTACAGCAACCTTTCTTGGGCCACTACTGACAATTATAATATTGGTGTTGATTTTGATTTGTGGAACAGGAAGCTGGGAGTAGAACTCAACGTATTCTACAAATTGACAAAGGATATTTTGGAATCTCAAGGAGGAAATTATCCTCCATCATTAGGTGGTTTTTTTCCCCAATTCCAAAACTCGGGTAAGGTGGAAAACAAGGGGTTCGAGCTAACACTTAAACATTTTAACCGTATCAACTCTGATTGGAACTATTCGCTAAGGGGTGATTTTGCATTTGCACGCAATAAAGTTTTGTCAAGAATCATTACAGACAATCGACCAAACTATAGAGCTATTATCGGTGAATCAATGGGGGCTCGTTATGGTTTAGATGCCTTAGGTTTGTTTCAAACTGAAGAAGAAATTGATAACTATCCTGCAGCTCCTTCAGGAATAATTCGTTTGGGTGATTTAAAGTATAGAGATGTAAATGGAGATGGAATTATCAACCAAGAACATGATTATGTAAAGATAGGTTACGGAGCAATTCCAGAAATAAACTATGCTTTAAACATGGATATATCCTATAGAAACTTCTATTTAAACACTTTGTGGCAAGGTGTTGCTAACACCGACTATGAACTTTCGGGAGTATTCGACACAGGGGTTATCTCATCTACAGTATACACCTCAACTTTTCCAGGATCGGGCAATTCTCCGTATTATCGTATAGAAGAAGCTTGGACTCCAGAAAACACGAATGCTAAATATCCACGATTAAGTACTATCGCTAATGGAAACAATGCATGGCAATCCACTTGGTGGGTAGTTAATGGAAATTATCTTCGGTTGAAGAATGCAAATTTAGGTTTTAATATTCCGCAAAATGTATTGAAAAATTCACCGTTCAGTCAAATCAATATCTTTATATCTGGCACAAACATACTAACGTTCAGCCACTTTAAATATGTTGACCCTGAAAGTCCTTCTGTAAGTAATGGATATTATCCTCAACAAAAGACGTATACAATCGGTGCAAAAGTAACATTTTAATAATAGGAGATAGTAAAATGAAAAAAATAACATATATATTATTTACAAGTATTGCAGCATTGGGACTCTTTATTTCATCATGTAGTGAAG
The DNA here is from genome assembly GCA_015478855.1 of Proteiniphilum sp. Taxonomy (GTDB): domain Bacteria; phylum Bacteroidota; class Bacteroidia; order Bacteroidales; family Dysgonomonadaceae; genus Proteiniphilum. Next base: position 3,464 of record JADMKJ010000054.1, on the reverse strand, counting down.
ATGTTCTTGACATCGACAATACGAGAGATCTATCTAATTTGGCTATATGGAGTACAGAAAATGCTGCTGATATGTATATAACAGCCTCATATAAAACATTCACCGATGAATCACAAGTCGCAAACAGTCGCACGAGATTTTATGACAGTTATTCGGACATCATGAAATCAACCTCATGGGACTTGTACAATCATGCGTATAACAAATCGTTGTTACAATCGAGTTCTTTTACAACTGGTAGTGCTGGAGCTTTCGAGAACTGGAGCCAAGTATATAATGATCGTATACGTCGTGCGAATGTTCTTCTTGATGAAATAAAGAAATACGGAGTTGAAGAATATGGAGAAGAGTGGTCAGATGTTCGTAGAGCCGAAGTTCGTTTTTGCCGTGCATTTTCATATTACCGCTTGATCAGAGTTTATGGAGGAGTAATTCTGAGAACTGACATATCAGGAATTAATGGCGGAGTTGATGATGGCAAAAACCCAGAAGATGTTCATAGAGGCCGGGCAACAGAGGCTGAGAGCTGGGAGTTCGTTATCTCTGAATTACAATGGGCTGCAGAAAAACTACCTGAATCATGGCCTACTAACTGGGAAGGTCGTGCAACTAAAAAATCTGCCTATGGACTCCTTTCAAGAATGGCTTTATATGCAGGTGAATGGCAAATAGCCATTGATGCTGCAGAAAAAGTGAAAGAACTGGGTGGAGCACTCGCACCTGACTATGCAAAGGTATTTCAGGTTGATGGTAACCAAGACAATTCTGCTGAAATACTGTTTTCCTTAAGATTTTTAAGTGGAAGTATAACCCACAACTTTGACAGCTATAACAGACCATTTGGAGACAGAGAAGTTCATAAAACTTCAGCAATTTATGCGGAACATGTTCCTACTGGTGATTTAGCCGACATGTATGAATTTAATGATGGTTCAGAGTTCAATTGGGATACCTACAAAGATAACCATGATGATCCCTTCAGTAATCGTGAACCCCGCTTTCATGCTACAATTCTCTACAATGGCAGTCAGTGGGAAGGCAGAGAAATTGAAACATTTGTAGGTGGAACTGATGGTTTTGTTGAATTTCAACAAGCATCTTCAACAGGAGCACATACACCTACGGGATACTATTTACGAAAATACTTACAAGAAGGCTATGCTGACTTTGCTACAAAAGGCAGTTACCAATATGATGCAATTATTAGATATGCAGAAGTTTTATTAAACAAAGCAGAGGCTTATGCTCAACTTGACTATGCGCAATTTCAAGCTGAAGCGATGGATGCTTTGAACGAAGTGAGACAACGAGTTAATTTGCCTGCAAAGTCATTCTCTGATGCTCCTAACAAAGATGCATTTATGAACCTGTTGCGTAAAGAACGTTGTGTGGAATTGGCAGGAGAAGGATTTAGATATTGGGATTTGCGCCGTTGGAGATTGGCCGAGAATGTAATCCATGGAAAAAATGCAAGCGGTGTTAAAATCACACAAAACACCGATGGAACATTAGATTACGAAAAAGTAAATGTTGATGGTGGTACACAAAGGGTATTCTTCGAAAGATATTATTATTTTTCATTACCAACAGCAGAGATAGCGAACAACGATGCAATTAATGAAAACAACCCATATTGGTAACTGATTATAATCAATTTATGATAAAAAACAAATATCAACTAAACACTTACATTAAGATGAAGAATAAAAATATTAAAATGCTTTTAACAGCATTAATAGCAATTTCATTATGGGGATGTGAAGGTGTAAATGAAGAATATATATTTATTCATGATTCTAACACTATCTCTCAAATGATTTGTAAAACATCGCATAGCGCCGGTGAATTCTTGGGCCAAATCATAGAGTTCAATAAAGATGGCGAAGAAGTGGAAGGAGACTTTAGTCAAAGTGATATCGAGGGCGGATATGGTTTAATCTTGTTTGAAATTCCAAAAACATTGGAAAACGACGTAGACTTAACGAACATTTATCTGATGGCCACTGTGAAGTATGACGCATTCATCTCTCCAACATTATCAGGTAGGCATGATATTACTGGTGACGGAATCATTATTACAGTAACCTCTGGAGTTAATACAACGCGTCAATATCGAGTAAGAGGGTACTACGAATAAATACTACCAGGTATAGTAATTTTTTAAACATAATAACAATGAAAAAATATAATAAAATAATATATTCTGCAATTACCTTAGCACTAATGATTATATTTAGTGCTTGTGAGGATGAAAGTCTGGGTAGTGAGGCAGCAATCATCAATTCTTTTTCAGTTATAGGAACAGACAACTCAGTCTTAAGGGCTACTATAAATGACGATTATACGATAACAATTAAAGTATCTCCATTCATAGATGAGGAAGTAGTTTTAGAGTCAGCATTGCCAAAATTTTATCTCTCTAAAGGTGCTACTGTTTCACCTGATCCATCCCTTCCACAAAATTTTGCTCAAGAAGGAGGAGTGAAATATACAGTTACATCTGAAGACAAGAAAAATGAACGTGACTACATAGTTACGTGGGGAGTATCTGATCAGTTACCCTATGGTGAAGGATTTAGCTATGCCGAAATTACTACGCAAAAGGATTTCACCGAATTAGGTTTTCCAGGTGAAGTTAGAAATTTTGGCTTTACAGATTCAAAGCTTTATGGTGATTTAAATTTATACCATGCATACTGTGGCGATTATATTGTGCTACTTTCTCGTGCATATATCAATTCAGACGCAAGTTCTCCACATGGTATAAAAGTGCTTGACAAAGCTTCGTTAAATGAATCACAACAGTTAAATTTGGGAACCATCTCACCCACAGATCTCAAAATTATCACTTCTGATTATAAGGGAAATCTGATTGGTGCTGTAACAAAAGACAATATTACTGAATTCTATTATTGGACAACTCCATCTGATACTCCCGTGTCGGTTGGTTCTGCTTCAACAAATATGACACCAACTTCCGACGGATCTGCAAATATTCAGGTAGCAGGAGATATAACAGGTGATGCTTGGATCACTGCTATGGCTCCTCGTGGTAGTAAAGGTGAACATTTTAGAATAAAGGTATCAAATGGACAGTTAGCATCAAATTATTCCATTGTTGAAACTGGTTACGCCAGTGATGATAGCAGCGGATTTCAAATGATAAGCCCGTTAGACGACTCTGATCAACCTAACTTCATAGTTGGTGACACTGAAGGCGCACCTAGTACTGCAAACTCAAATCATGCTTATGTGAACACCTTCTCTGGATCTACAGTGTCTGTTATGCCTGGCTTGTGGCAAAACACTCTACAAGCTTGGTGGGTGGGTACCGGATTTTCAACAGCACGCACTGGTGGTCGCTCCCCTTTTGTTTCAGCATTACCAATAAATGGGAAAACCTATGTAGTAGTAACAAGTGGAACCGCATGGTGGCATTCTGCAGCAGTTCTCTCAAAAGATCT
>JADMKJ010000053.1:2342-4816 GCA_015478855.1 Proteiniphilum sp. | reverse complement strand
TTCACTAAAAGAGCAGAACTTGCTACGCTTTAAACAGCTGCTCTTTTTACGTTCCTCAAGGTCAATGGGTACCCACAAAACATTTGTAGGTCTCATCTTTAGCTGTTTCTACCCCATTTTTTTGAACATGCGAAAGTTCAGTTATTAATTCTCAACCAAAATTAAAAACAGAGCACATTGCGTGCCTGTTGCAAATGTAGTAAAAGAGAACAAGAATAGAGAAATAATGCAAAAAAAGTTGAGTGCAACCTCTCTACATCGGAAAGAAAAGTGTGAAGCGGCTGCCCTTATCGTCGGAGCTGACCGTGATGCGCCCCTTGTGATGGATCATCATCTGGCGGCAGAGGCTCAGGCCGATGCCCGACCCTTTGGTCTTGGTGCTGTAAAAAGGGATGAAGACCTTGTCGATGGCTTCGGGTGAGATGCCTGTGCCGTTGTCGGAAACGGTTATCTGCACTTCACTGCCCACCTGACGGGCATCGATCTGAATGACCGGATCGGGAAGATCCTCCGTGGCCTCAGCAGCGTTCTTCAGCAGGTTGATCAGCATCTGATCCACCATGTTGCGGTCGGCACGGAAGAGCAACTGCTCGGGATAGCATGTGTAGGTGAAACGGATCTGATCGGCAGCGACCAGCAGCTGCAGCGACCTGAGCAGGTCGGCAGCACGGATGGGCTGCATCACCGGCTGCGGTATCCGGGTCAGCTTGCGGTAGTTCTCCACGAAGGTGAGCAACCCGGCACTCCGCCGGTGAATGGTCTGCATGGCCCGCCGCATGTTCAGGCACTCCTCCTCGCTTTGAAACGTCATCTCCTCCTCTTTCCCCAATGTCTCCGAGAGGGAGATGATGGGGGCGATGCTGTTCATGATCTCATGGGTGAGCACGCTGATCAGCTTCTGCCACGCTTCCGTCTCCGCCTCCTCCATGTAGGCGTGCTGTGCACGGTCGCGGAACAGCTGCAGCGCCTCGTCCATCTCTTTCGACAGGCGGTTGAGCTCCTGTTCCGAGCTGTTTTGCGGATAGTGAAACGAGTAATCGGCATTGCGGATACCGGAGATCATCCGCTCCATACGGGAGATCAGCTTTCTCCTGTCGTGATAGAGTGAGAAGGAGAGAGCCAGGATGACAATCAACACCAGAAGTGAGGAGAAATAGAGCGCATGCATGAAGAGCCATACCGCTGTCAGTGACAACACCACGATGGCTGCTATCTTGATCATGTAAATATATCTGGAGGTTATCTTCATCTTATTGGTCCGACTGCTTGCCGATTTTGCGATAGAGGGCGAAGCGCGAGATGCCCAACAGTTCGGCTGCCCGGGACATATTCCCTTCGGCCTGTTTCAATGCCTGATCGATGGCACCTCTCTCCAGCTCCTCCAGGTTGAGGCTCTTCGACCACTTACCTGATGTGACCGGTGTCAGCAGGAAATCATCGGCATAGAGTATGTACCCCGATGACAGGATCACAGCCCGCTCCATGGCGTGCTGCAGCTCCCGCACGTTGCCCGGCCAGGGGTACTCTTTCAGCTTACGCTGTGCCGGGGTGGCGATGCTCCTGATCTCCTTCTTGTACTTGCGGCAATACTTCTCCCTGAAAAAATCGGCCAGCAGCAGTATGTCGTTGCCTCTCTCCCGCAACGGGGGGATATGCAGCTCGATGGTGTTGATGCGGTACAACAGGTCGCGACGGAAATCACCCCGCTCTGTCATCTCATGGATATCGGCGTTGGTGGCACAGATAAGTCTTACATTGATGGGTAGCGGCTTTGTAGATCCAAGGCGGATCACCTCTCTCTTCTCGATCACTGTCAGCAGCTTCGACTGCATGAAGGGCGACAGGTTACCGATCTCATCCAGGAACAGCGTCCCACCGGTGGCGATCTCGAACCGTCCCTGCTTCTCCTTCTTCGCATCGGTGAAGGCTCCCTTCTCATGGCCAAACAGCTCACTCTCGAACAGCGACTCGGGGATGCTCCCCAGATCGATATGTACAAAAGGCTTATCGGCACGCGGTGAGGAGTGGTAGAGGAGATTGGCGACGAGGTCCTTCCCCGTGCCGTTCTCGCCCAGCAGCAGGATGTTGGCATCGGTCCCTTTCAGCTTGTCGATGGTGTCGTACAGTGTCTGCATCACCTCACTCTCACCCACGATCTCAGGGAAGGGGGGGCTGTTACTTTCAAGCGCCGACAGCTGCTTCCTGAGCTGTGACACTTCGTTTCTGCTTTTGCTCAGCTGTAGGGCTGAAGAGAGTGTGGCCAGCAGCTTCTCACTCTCCCACGGCTTGGGGATAAAATCGGTGGCACCCGCCTTGATGGCTCTCACCGCTTTCTCGGTATCGCCATAGGCAGTGATAAAGATCACCACCGCGTTGGGATCGATAGTGCGGATCTGCTCCAGCCAGTAGAACCCCTCCTGCCCGCTGCTGGCATCGTGATGGAAGTTCATGTCGAGCAGGATCACATCGGGATG